>NZ_FUYC01000010.1 GCF_900167125.1 Paucidesulfovibrio gracilis DSM 16080 | reverse complement strand
GATCTCATGTTGCCGCGATTTCCGGGATGGCTCCGCCCTCCCGAAACTCGCGGCAACGGTGCGCCCCCAAAAGCAAAGGAACGGCCGGAGCCGTTCCTTTGCTTTTGGGGAGGGGAAAATGGGGGGATAAAACAAAACAAAAAAACGATACCCGCGACAGGCCGCAGGCCTGGAGCAAGGGAAAGTCTTTGGAAAGGGGGTCCAGGGGGAAGAACCTTTCTTCAGAAAGGTTTTCCCCCTGGTCGCCGAAGGCCAGCAGCTACGCTTCGTCTTTCCCCTGTTCCTGGCAGACCTTGTCAGCGAGCATATCCCGCACCCGGCAGACTCCGCAGCGTTCCGAGGAGGTGGGGGATCCGCAGCATTCACAGGGGCGCAGCGTTGCGCCGAATTCCTTATCTATGGAAGCGAACGCGGGCTTGGCGTTTTTGAGAAACTTGTCATAAAAACCGAATTTTTGTCCGGGGCTTCGGTGCTCCAGGTCAGCCCAGAGCAATTTATGCCCGGTGAAGCTGGCACCGGAGGAAAAGGGGCAGGGGTCGGAATGGATTTCAATCCCTTTGAGAAAGGCATAGTTGGCGGTTTCAAACTCACTGAGCCGGAATAACGGCTTGACTTTTCGGGCGAACCCTTCGGTTTCCGGGAGCATGGGACCCTGATCCGAAAGATAGGCCGTATCCCACCGCAGGGTATTGGCAAAAAGGCGGGCCACCTCGTCATCGAGGTTATGCCCGGTAGCCAGGACGTTGAATCCTTCGTCACGGGCAACTTTATTGAAGTAATGCCGCTTGACCTTACCGCAAACAGAGCAGACCGGACGTTTGATATATTTTTTTACCAGGGGCATGGGCAACCCCTCGGCCTCCATTTCCACCACGCGCAAGGGGAACCCGTGTTTTTCGCAAAAGGCCTCCACCTTGGCCCGGGCCGCACGGGACGATTCCCCGATGCCCAGATCAATATGCAGCCCCGTAACGTCGTATTCCATACGTCCTAATTCCAGCATCAGGGCGAGGGAGTCCTTTCCGCCGGAAAGGGCCACCAGGATGCGATCCTGCCGCGTAAAGAGTTTTTGCCGCCGGA
Source organism: Paucidesulfovibrio gracilis DSM 16080 (assembly GCF_900167125.1). Lineage (NCBI taxonomy): Bacteria > Pseudomonadati > Thermodesulfobacteriota > Desulfovibrionia > Desulfovibrionales > Desulfovibrionaceae > Paucidesulfovibrio > Paucidesulfovibrio gracilis. Next base: position 82,818 of record NZ_FUYC01000010.1, on the reverse strand, counting down.
TGGCGGTTTCCACTTGTCGGCGGAAAAAAAGCAAAAAACAGGGTTCGCAGAAGGCGGCGTTGTGGCTGGGCAGCCCTACCACGGCTTGTTCGCGGCAGCGTTTGCACTTCATATGACGACTCCTTGCGGGATGTGGCTCAGCCCGCGGAAATGACTTTTTTTACAATGATGCGGTCACCGTGATGGAGCCTGCGGTCCGCAGTGAGCAGTTGCCCCTCGCGGATGATCAAAGCCTGGGTGGACCGCAATTGCAAGCGGTTGAGCAGCTGCAACACGGTGTTGAGTTTTCCGAACTCAAGGATTTCGTTTTCGGGCTGGACTTCCACGGTGATCATGTCCACTCCTTGCCGTCCCGGTGAGCCGTGGGCGGCGTGCCGGGTTATAATATTGATATGCCGTCAGACCGGGTTTGGGGCAACTCTCAACAGAATTCCCCTGTGGGACGGGGGGATGTGGCACGGCGGTCTGCCGGCGTCAAGCCGAGAATTTCGTGAAACGAAACGCGAAATCGAGTCTCACCGTATTGCCCCCTCATTCGTATTCCGGTAGTAGCCAAAGTAGGGAGTTAATCGCACGGAGGTCCCATGGCAAGGCCCAAAATTCTCGTCGTGGACGACGAAACGCATATCCGCATGCTTTACCAAGAAGAATTGGAGACCGAGGGGTACGCGGTCGCCACTTCGGACGGCAGCGAGGATATTTTGGAAGTCCTCGGGCGCACGTCGCCGGATATCGTGGTCCTGGACATCAAACTCGGTCAGCAGCGTTCCGGCCTGGATCTGCTGCAGGAAATCCGAAGCAAGGAGCAAACCCTGCCCGTTATCCTCAGTACGGCGTACGACAGCTTTCAGCACGACCTCAAGTCCATTGCCGCGGATTATTATGTAGTCAAATCCGTGGATCTGACCGAGCTGAAGGACAAGGTCCGTTCCGCGCTGGAAAAGGCCGACGCGGTCTGACCGGATCCTTGCGAAAAAAATGTGCGAGGGAGTCGCAAGCCGGCTCACGGCAAAAGCCGTGATCGTCATGCTGTTGCGTCATGTTTCGGGCGCCTGACAACCACGTAACAGCGGGCGGTACGGGCTGATCTGCGGCTTAAGGCCCATGAACGCCTTTTCTGTTTCCGAAAACCGCCCGTGCAGGCTCCTCCTTTTTCCTTGCCCCGGGGGGAGGTTCATGCTAGCGCCAAAGCGCATATGATGGATTCTTCCCTGACGCAATACGCCCTACAGATCGTCATCATCGCCCTGCCGCTGCTGCTGGCCCTCACGTTCCACGAAGTGGCGCACGGCATGGTGGCCTACCGCCTGGGCGACCCCACGGCAAAACTGCACGGACGCCTGACGCTCAACCCGCTCAAGCATCTGGACCCCCTCGGAACCCTGATCTTTTTCATCGCCAGGGTGGGATGGGCCAAGCCCGTCCCCGTGAATCCGGGCTATTTTAAAAATCCACGCAAAGGCATGCTCCTGGTGGCCCTGGCCGGACCGCTCGCCAACTTCGCCCTGGCCCTGGGTTTTGCCGCCCTGTTCCATATCTTCGCATCCATCGACGTACCCGGCCGGGAAAGCCTGCTTTTCAAAGTGCTGTATCCCACAGTGCTGATCTGCCAGGCCGGGGTATTCGTGAATCTGATCCTCGGCATTTTCAACCTGCTGCCCATTCCACCCCTGGATGGCAGCAACATTCTGGCAGGCATCCTGCCCCGTGCCGTGGCCGCCAAATATATGTCGCTCGCACGCTACGGCGTGTTTCTGATACTCGGCCTGGTGGTTCTCGGCCACCTGTTCAATGTTTCCATTCTTGGCAGTGTGCTGCTGCCCCCCGTGACCGCCGCAGGCAAGCTCCTGGGCGTCCCGCTGTACTGAGTTTCACCTCCAACCCCGCAAAAGCCATGACCAACACAAGAAAACGCATTGTTTCGGGAATGCGGCCCACCGGACCGCTGCATTTGGGCCATTACTTCGGCGTGCTCGTCAACTGGGTCAAGCTCCAGGAGGAGTTCGACTGCTTTTTCTTCGTGGCGGACTGGCATGCCCTCACCAGCGAATACGCAGACCCGTCCCGCATCAAGGACTTTGTGCCCGGACTCGTCATGGACTGGGTTGCCGCCGGTCTGGACGAAAACAAGTGTGTGATTTATCAGCAGTCCGCCGTAAAGGAAATCGCGGAGCTGCACCTGCTACTCTCCATGAGCACGCCCCTGGGCTGGCTGGAACGCTGCCCCACCTACAAGGAGCAAAAGCAGCAAATTTCCCAAAAAGATTTGAACACTTACGGATTCCTGGGCTATCCCGTGCTCATGAGTTCGGACATCCTCATGTACCGCCCCGAGGCTGTACCCGTCGGGCAGGACCAATTGCCGCACCTGGAGCTGTGCCGCGAGATCGCCCGCCGCTTCAACCACATCGCGGGCCAGGACTTCCTGACCGAACCCAAGGATCTGCTCACCCCGGACGCCAAGCTCCCGGGCCTGGACGGACGCAAGATGAGCAAAAGCTACGGCAACTCCATCGGCCTGGGCGAATCCATGGAAACCATCCGCCCCAAGGTCATGGGCATGCTCACGGATGAAAACCGCAAGCGCAAGGCTGATCCCGGCGACCCGGCCATCTGCAATCTCTTCCCTTACCACAAGCTCATGACCGACGCGGAGACCTGCGCGGAAATCGAAGCGGGCTGTCGCGACGCCTCTTGGGGTTGTGTGGATTGTAAGAAAAAGCTCGTGGAATCCATGGACGGCTTTCTCACGCCCCTGCACGACCGCCGCCGCCAAATTGAAAATGATCCGGAACGGCTGCGGGCCATCATTGAAAGCGGCAACGCCAAAGCGCGTGAAGCCGCGGTCAAGACCATGGAACAAGTGCGCGAGCTGATCCATTTCAATTTCTAGAAACGAATGATTCCGGGGGGTTCTTTGCGTAAAGAGACCCCCTTTTTTTCATCCACAGGCCGTGTTAGGCTCGTTTCTTTCAAACAACGCCAAAAAACCAAGGAGCCAGCATGGCCAAGGCAAAGCAAGGCGACAAAGTCAAAGTCCACTACACCGGCACGCTTGAGGACGGATCGCAGTTCGATTCCTCCGAGGGCCGCGAACCTCTGGAGTTCGTGCTCGGGCAAGGCATGGTCATCGAGGGCTTTGAAAAGGCCGTGACCGGCATGGAGCCGGGCGAATCCACCTCCGTGGCCATCCCCCCGGCAGAAGCTTACGGCGACCGCAACGAAGACCTCATCTTCCGCGTGGACCGCTCCCAGATGCCGCCGGACCTCAGCCCCGAAGAGGGCATGGTTCTGGAAGTGCAGACCGAACACGGCCCGGCCCAACTGACTGTCGTGGAACTCGAGGAAGAAGTGGTCACCCTGGACGGTAACCCGCCCCTGGCTGGCAAGACCCTGAACTTCGAGCTGAGCCTCGTGGAAATCGGCTGACACGCCGTGCCGGCATGACCCGAAAAACACAACAGCTGCCTCAGCGCAGCCAGTGAAAAACCGCCCCGCCTGCCCCATACCGGCAGTCGGGGCGGTTGTGCGTTTGTCCATTCAGATACGGAGACTCCCCCATGCAAGACACCGACTGCCCCCATGTTTCCTCCCGCTGCAACGAAATGACTTCCTTCCTGGTCATGGACATCCTGGAAGCCGCCCAACGCCTGGAGCGCCAGGGGAAAAACATTATTCACATGGAGATCGGCGAACCCGATTTCGATACGCCCGAATGCGTCAAGGAAGCGGCTTGCCGCGCCCTGGCGGACAACAAGACCCACTACACCCATTCGCTGGGCATCCCGGAATTGCGCGAGGCCGTCTGCGAACACTACCTGGACCAGTATGGCGTGGAGGTGCATCCCGACCAGATCATCGTGACCCAGGGAACCTCCCCGGCCATGTTCGTGCTTTTTTCCAGCCTGCTGGAACGCGGCGACAAGGTCGTGGTCTCGGACCCCTGTTACGCCTGCTATTCCAACTTTATCCGCTTCCCCGGCGGAGAGCCGCTCCCGGTGCGCGTGCGTGAGGACGACGCTTTCCAATACCGGCCCGAGGCCATTGCCCATTGCCTGGAGCAACACCCCAAGGCCATCATGCTCAATTCCCCGTCCAACCCAACAGGAACACTGCTTTCCGCCGAACGCATGCGCGCCATCGCGGAAATGGGCCGCGGGGACGGTCCCTGGTTGGTATCCGATGAGATCTATCACGGACTGGTCTATGAAGGCCGCGAACACTCCATCCTGGAATTCACGGACAAGGCCTTTGTGTTCAACGGCTTTTCCAAGCTCTACGCCATGACCGGCTGGCGGCTGGGATATCTCATTGCGCCCAAGGCGTTTATCCGGCCCATGCAGAAGCTGTGTCAAAATTTCTTCATCTCGGCCAATGCCCCGGCCCAATGGGGCGGGGTGGCGGCCCTGCGCGAAGCCGGGCAGGACGTGCAGGAAATGAAGGCCCGCTATGACCGGCGCCGAAAATACATGCTCCAGCGACTGCGCGGCATGGGCCTGCGCATTGACAACGAACCCACCGGCGCTTTCTATATCCTGGTGGACTTCAACCACTTGTCCGGCGATTCACTGGCACTGGCCTACGATATGCTCGAAAAGGCGCACATCGGCGTAACCCCAGGCATCGACTTCGGACCTGGTGCCGAAGGCTACCTGCGGTTCTCCTACGCCACCAGCCTGGAAAACATCACCGAAGGCATGGACCGCCTGGAACGCTATCTGGCAGAGCATCAAAAATAACACGCCCAAAAAAAAGGGAAGATTCGCGGTCAGGCCGTGAATCTTCCCTTTTCCACCGGATGAAGTCTCTTTGTTGTCCAACAGAAAAAACCCCGGCCACCATTCCGTCAAGGTCGGGTGGGATTATCCCGCACGGTCTGAATGGCGTTACCCAGCTCCCAAAGAACGTCCTCGTCTGCCAGACGGTTGGAAATCTGGATCGTTTCCCGCTGCCGGTACTGAGGCGGCAGTCGATTCAAGGTCAACGCAAAGATATCCTGAATATCCAGGGAAGTGGGTACATAACCGGGGTACTCGGCAAGCGCATGGGGAAGCAACTCCACCACCCGCGCTTCGTTGGAATTCCTGATGTCATCCAACCTGGCCTTTTGCAACAACGTCTTCAAATCCGACACACTCGGCTCCTTTGGCCGTTGAAGTCATCCGCCACGGCCCCTTTCTGGAGAACATGCCTATATCCCGGCGGATTGGCGGTCCTTGGCCCGGTACACCCTGAGAACAACGGACTCCCGGTACTCAGCGGATCCGGGTACCGGCTCCAAACCAAAACACGCCCACCCGGTCAGCATACCCCAATGCGTGACCAAGGAAAAGCGTGACCCGTGGCTGGTGCCTGCACTACGCAACGCCGAGAGGGATACGCGGCCGTTGAAAACGTGAAGACCGCAGACCGTTCAAAAAGGGGGCGAGTGCCGGGCGCGAAACCACAGCAAGGCGACGCCTACGCCCTGTACGCGACGATTCGAGACCTTTGGCACACCGCAGCAATCACGCGTTGTTCAACAGCCTGCTAAACCTGCATGTTCACGCCGCCGAACAACTGCAGCCCGGCTTCGGCGTTCATCATGCCGCCCCCGGAAAACCAGCCCATGTTGCCGTTTTCCTCGGCCCACCAGGACATGGCCTGAGCCTGCATCTGCTGACGAAACTGCGTAGGGGAGAGTGTTTTCTCCGCAGCACCGCTCAACTTGGAAAGACTCACGATCTTGGCGAAGGCCTCGCGCATTTCCGGCGTTTCTTCAAAATAACGGTCAATAATTTCCTTGTCCGGGTGCTCCGGGTCCACCGTGACCTTGTCCGTGGCCGCGTCATAGCTGAGGGTGAAATCCCGCTCCGTATCCACCCCCAGAGCGCCCAGCTCCTCTTTGGCGATGGACTCGAACTCCTCGCGCAGCTTGTCGCGGTAGTCCATCACATCCTGAAAGGACAGCTTGGAACCGCTTTTCGGCACGCCTTCCAGGATCTTGTCGATCTGCTCGCGAAGTTCCCGGGTGTTCAGACTCGCCACATCGCGGCCGGAACCACTTTTCGTCCCGTTCAGGCCGAAGCCGGTGTTGTAAACCCCGTAGCCGGTATTGGAATTGATGGTCAATGCGCACATAGTTTCACTCCTGATTGGTGCCGAAGCACAACGATCAGGAAAACTTATGCACCCACCGTGCCAACAATGTCGTGAAAAGACGGCGACGTCGGCAAGCCACGAACGCCGGAGATTCATGCGCGGGAAAAACTACAGGTCAATGTCCCCACAGCATGAAAAACCGCCACAGAGACGGCCTCGCGTCAAAAAACCATCACGCATCGTCGTCCTCAATGCGCACCTCCACACCTGGGCAGGCACCGCCGCACCCATCGGGACAATCCCTGGCCGGGCAGCCATCCACCGGGCAGACCAGAATCTTGGTGGCAAGTCCATGCCCGATGGTCAGGTTGGCTCCGCGCACACGCAGACGGCAAGGGCCGCCCGGGGCGGACATCACTTCCAGCTCGGTTCCGGGCGTCAGCCCCAGGGCGTACAGCCGGGAACGCGCCCCCCGGCACTGGGCCAGATCCTTGACACGCACCTTCGTACCCTGCGGGAACCGGCACAACGGTTGACTTTTCATGTTGACTTCAGACATAGGTTGCCCCCTTCCTCATTGAGAACGAAAGTCAATACCCCCTTGTTCCCCCACCGTCAAGGAAGACAATGCCCCTGGACAAGATCGCACTTCCCGGGCAAAACCAGCCCACACCAAGTCCACTTTTTGGTTGACAATGATTTTCAATGTCAATATCAAAACGCTGCAACGACACGTTACCTTTGAGGAGAAGATAATGTCCCAAACCATTGGATTGCGAAAACTCAACGTCGACCAGTCCGCCGTCATCCATAGCGTCCGCGCCCAGGGGGATCTGGGCAGGCGCATCCGTGAGATGGGCCTGATTCCCGGCACCCAGGTCGTGGTCACGGGCCGCGCCCCCCTGCGTGACCCCGTGGCACTGCGGCTCAACGGCTTTACCCTGACCCTGCGCAACAACGAGGCCGACCACATCATCGTGGAGGTGCCGGACCATGGCTGATACCTTTACCATGGCCCTCACGGGCAACCCCAACTCCGGCAAGACCACCAGCTTCAACGCCCTGACAGGCTCCCGACAGCATGTGGGCAACTATCCCGGCGTGACCGTGGACTGCAAAGAGGGCTTTTTCCGGCACGAGGGCCGCTCCATCCGCGTGGTGGACCTGCCCGGCACCTACTCGCTCACCGCGTACACGGCCGAAGAAATTTCCGCCCGCGACTTTTTGCTCGGCCAGCGTCCCGACGCCGTGGTGGACGTGCTCGACGCCAACACCCTGGAGCGCAGCCTGTACCTGGCCGTACAACTGCTGGAAATGGGCGCGCCCCTGGTGCTCTCCCTGAACATGATGGACGAGGTGCGCAAAAAGGACATGCAGATCAACACGGCGCTGCTGTCCGAACTCATCGGCTGCCCGGTCATCGAAACCGTGGCCCGCACCGGCGAGGGCCGCGACGCCATGATCAACGCGGCGCTATCCCAGGCAGACGACCAGCGCGAATGGAAGCCCCTGCGGATTTCCTACAGCGCGGACATGGACGAAGCCTTGCTGGAAATGGAGGATTTGATCAATGCGGCCGGATTCCTCACGGACCGTTTCCCGGCACGCTGGTTGGCGCTGAAATATCTGGAAGGCGACGAGCAAATCCGCGTGGAGGGACGCAAGGCCGGAGAGCTTTCCAACTCCCTCGAAGCCATTGCGGATCGAGTGGAACAGCATTGCCGCAAGACGCTGAATACCGACCCCGAGGCCGTGATCGCGGACTACCGCTACGGGTTCATCGCCTCGCTGATGAAAAAAGGCGTTGTGCGACGCGGAACGTCCCAGACCCGCATCGAAATTTCCGACAAGGTGGACCGCGTGGTCACCAGCGCCCTGTTCGGCCCGGCCCTGATGCTTTTCGTGCTCTATGCCATGTTCCAGATCACCTTCACCCTGGGCGAGGTTCCCATGGGCTGGGTGGAGACCATGTTCGGCTGGCTCAGCTCAACCGCCTCGACCCTGCTGCCCGACGGACTGCTCAAATCCCTGGTGGTTTCCGGCATCATTGACGGGGTGGGCGGGGTGCTCGGCTTTGTACCGCTCATCGTGATCATGTTCCTGATGCTCTCCTTCCTGGAGGATCTGGGATACATGGCACGCATGGCCTACATGCTGGACCGCGTCTTCAAGGCCTTTGGTCTGCACGGCTGCTCAGTCATGCCCTTCATCATCTCCGGCGGCATCCCCGGCGGCTGCGCGGTTCCCGGCGTTATGGCCGCGCGCACCCTGCGCAGTCCCAAAGAACGGTTGGCCACCATTCTCACGGCCCCGTTCATGGTCTGCGGGGCCAAGGTTCCCGTTTTCATCCTGCTGGTGGCGGCCTTCTTCCCCCAATCCGCAGGAAACGCCATGTTCTGGATCACCCTGGTGGGCTGGGCCGCAGCCCTGCTCGTGGCGAAACTCCTTCGCTCCACCGTGCTCCAGGGCGAACCGACACCTTTCCTCATGGAACTGCCGCCTTACCGCATGCCCACCCTGCGCGGCGTGCTGCTGCACACCTGGGAACGCGCCTGGCAATACATCAAAAAGGCCGGTACCGTCATCCTGGGCATTTCCGTCCTGTTCTGGGCGGCCATGACCTTCCCGGCCCTTCCCGAGCATGACGCGGCCCAATTCGACGCCCAGCGGACCGAAATCCAGGGGCAACTGGACCAGGCCACAACGCCCGAACGGATTGCAGCCCTGGAAGCCCAGCTCGCAGAAGTGGACAACGTCCAAGGCGAGGCGGCCCTGAAATATTCGGTGGCCGGACGCGTCGGCTCGGCCCTGGAAGGGCTGACCAGGCTTGCGGGATTTGACTGGCGCGTGAACATCGCCCTCATCGGCGGCATCGCGGCCAAGGAGGTCATCGTCTCCACCATGGGCACGGCCTATTCCCTCGGAGAGGTGGACCCCGATGACGCGGCTCCGCTCTCGGAGCGCTTGGCCAGGGATCCGGCCTTTACCACGGCCACGGCGGTTTCGTTGATCATCTTCATTCTGCTCTACGCCCCCTGCTTCGTGACCGTGGTGGCCATGGCCAAAGAGGCTTCCTGGGGCTGGGCCGCCTTTGCCGTCACCTTCAACACGGTTCTGGCCTTTATCCTGGCCAGCGCCGCGTACCAGATCCTCTCCGGATTGAGCTGACCATCCCACACCTGAGACAACAGCCTCTCCACCCCGGTTTTCCCGGCGGTGGGGGGGCTTTTTTTTCCTGGAATCTCCATTTTTTCAGGACGTGCTTGCATTCTCGCAGACGAGGGAATATCTTGCGCGGATGGATCGCTTTACCGCTGATTTGCACATCCATTCCCGGTTTTCGCGCGCCACAAGCAAGAACCTGAATATCCGAGGTCTTGCGGCCTGGGCGCGGGTCAAGGGGCTGGATGTTCTCGGTACCGGGGACTTCACCCATCCCGAATGGGTCGCCGAAATGCAGGAACAGCTCCGGGAAGACGGACGCGGCCTGTATGTACTCAAACATCCCGAGGGCATCGGCGAACAAGTGCCCGGCCTGGAACAGGATCCCGGCGGCGTAACCCGGTTCATGCTTCAGACGGAAATCAGCTCCATCTACAAGCGCGGCGGCCAGGTACGCAAAATCCACAACCTGGTCTACATGCCCAGTCTGGAAGCGGTGCTGCGCTTTAACGAACGACTCGCCCAGGTGGGCAACCTCGCTTCGGACGGCCGTCCCATCCTGGGGCTGGACTCCCGCGACCTGTTGGAAATGGTGCTGGAAGCCGATCCCATGGCCTTTCTCGTACCCGCCCACATCTGGACGCCCTGGTTCGCCCTGTTCGGCTCCAAGTCCGGCTTCAACACCGTGGAAGAGTGCTACGGCGACCTGAGCCGACACATCTTTGCCATGGAGACCGGCCTCTCCTCGGACCCGGAAATGAACTGGACCTGGAGCGCGCTGGACCGCTACCGCATGATCTCCAATTCCGACGCCCACTCCGGCGAAAAGCTGGGCCGCGAGTGCAACGTCTTTCAAGGCGAAATCTCCTATGAAGGCATTTACCGCGCCCTGCGCGGAGAAGGCCTGGGACACAAATTTCTCGGCACCGTGGAGTTCTTCCCGGAAGAGGGCAAATACCACATGGACGGCCACCGCAAGTGCGGCGTGGTCATGGACCCGCAGGAAACCGCCATGCGCGGCGGAATCTGCCCCGTGTGCGGCAAGCCCGTGACCCGCGGGGTGCTGGCACGCATCGCGGATCTGGCCGACCGGAACGAACCGCAACGCCCCAAGGGGCAGCCCGGTTTCGTTTCCCTGGTGCCGCTCAAGGAGCTGCTCAGCGAAGTCGTGGGCGTGGGACCGAACTCCAAAAAGGTCCACAAGCGCTACCTGGAACTCATGCGCGCCTTTGGCTCGGAATTGTCCGTGCTGCGCCGGACCCCGCTGGAAGATCTACGCCGCATGGACCCGCTCCTGGCCGAAGGTGTCGGCCGCATGCGTGAGGGCCAGGTCATGCGCAAACCCGGCTTTGACGGTGAATACGGCGTGATCTCCGTATTCACCCCCCAGGAACGGGACCGCATTAAAAACGGCCTGTTCCTTCCGGCCTCGCCCGATGCCGACCAGGAGCACCCGGCTCCCGCCGAGCCGGCACCGGTGGACACGACCCAGGCCACGCCCATGGCCGTGCGCGTTGCGGACGAAGCCAAACGCATTCATTATAACACGGCCCAGCGCAAAGCCATCAACGCCGGTCCCGGTCCTGTGCTCGTGGTGGCCGGACCCGGTACAGGCAAAACGCAAACCCTTATGGGACGCATCACCCGCCTGCTCGAAGCCGGGCAGCCGCCCCGACGCATTCTGGTGCTCACCTTCACCCGCCGGGCCGCCGTGGAACTGCGTGAACGCCTCCAGCACACCCTGGGCCTGGACGAAGACGCCCCCCTGCCCCAGGCCGGAACCCTGCATGCCATGGCCTTTGAATACTGGCGGCATGCCTATGGTGAAGAACCCGTTGTCATTGACGAAAATGCGGCCAAAAGCATCTTTGCGGAAGTGAACCCGGAACTGACGGGCCGCGACCTGGATCAGGCCTGGAAGCGGTACAACCTGGCCAGGGAAACCCTGGACGCTCCGGATCCCGACCTTGCCGACCCCGTGGCCCGCTACACCCAGCAAAAAGCCTCCTGGAATTTGGCCGACTACACGGACCTGCTCGATTTTTTGCTGGAACAAACTCAGGGCGAAGCCTTTGAACGCATCCACCACCATGTACTGGTGGATGAGGTTCAGGATCTCTCCCCCCTGCAGATTAAACTGGTGACCTCGCTCTGCCACAAGGACGGCACCGGCTTTTTCGCCATCGGCGACCCCTGCCAGTCCATCTACGGCTTTCGCGGTGCCGCCGGCAACGCCGAGGAACTGCTCCGCCAACGCTGGTCCAAAATCAAAACCATCACCCTCAAGGACAACTACCGCTCCGGCCAACGCATCCTGGATGCGGCCCACAGCCTGTTTCCGGATCAGCCACGTCTGCGGGCACACCAGGACGTGGACACGGCCCTGCACATTTTTCATGCGCCGGACGGCCGCCGCGAGGCCGCCTGGATCAGCGACCGCGTCAAACGGCTCATGGGCGCCACAAGCCACAGCCTCACCGACTCCGGCGCACAAGGGCGCTACGCCCCGGGCGACATCGCCGTGCTGGTGCGCTTCCGCGGGCTGATCCCGGTCATCGAAAACGCGCTCAAGCGGTACGGCATTCCCTGCGCCACCCCGGAGACCTCGGCCTTCTGGCATGAACCACGCGTGGCCGACATCCTCTGTGCGGCAGGCCGCATTCTCGGCCTGTCCTGCAACAATGGCGCGGAAGCGGACAATTGCCTGGAATTTCCTGAACGCGCCCTGGCCGGCGGACCCGACGCCTTACGCGCCCACCTGGAGCAAACCAACGGATATGATGAGTTTTTCTGGAAAAGCAAACCCTACCGCCAGTTGCAGCAGGCCTATGAACGACGTGGCGGCTGGGCCGGGCTGATCAACTGGGTCCATCTGCAAAGCGACCTGGAAACCGTGCGGCTTTCCGCGGAAAAGGTGCAGGTCATGACGCTGCACGCCTCCAAAGGACTTGAATTCGAAGTGGTTTTCCTACCCGCCCTGGAGGAGGGAATTCTCCCCTTTGCCGGAACCGACATGCTCACGGGCAAGGCCGAGGCCAAAAGCTCCTTTGTCTCGGACACGGCCGAAGAAAAACGACTGCTCTACGTAGGCATGACCCGCGCCCGGCGGGAATTGTATCTTAGCCACGCCAAACAACGACAGCTTTTCGGACGGTCCCTCAAACCAAGCATGTCCCGCTTTCTCAAGCCCATTCCCGAAGACTTGCTGACCCACTCGGTCCTCACGGCGCGAAAGGTGCGCAAGGAACGCCAAATCAGTCTGCTTGACTGACCGGCCCTCCCTATGCAACCCCACGCGTTCCAACGGTTCGCCGTCAAAATAGACTCCGGTCGCCGAGCAACATAGCAATGCCCCATGTTCCCATGCAGCAAGACCACATTTCTTTCCGCCACTACCGGGAAAGCAAAAAACGATACACATGCCGCTCCCATGCGGAACAAAGTCGCCGGGCCGGGCCACATCGGATCCCGAAACGGCGCAACCTGCAAAACAGATGCAGGGGATTGAGCGCATGTTGCAGACGGTCGCGCAGACTGTTCATGCCGTGCCTCCTCGGATCCCTCGTTCAGGAACCTTCAACCACAAAATGCATACGCCATGCCCAAGAATCATAATCACGAAAATCAAGCCGCCTGCACCAACGGCGGGAAACCTTTTCCCTTCCGAATCGCCGCGCCGAGCTGGCTGCATCCCGGCCCGGTGTCGGAAAACTGCGCCTGGATCGCGGACAACCTGGCCCATACCGTGGACGAGGTGGCACTCATGTTTCTGGAAACCGAATCCTGCCTAGCCTACAGCCGGGAAGAGCTGCTGCCGCCCTGGCTCCAGGCGCCGTCCCTGCCTGCGGACGAGCTGCCGGAAACCGGTTCAGCCTTTACGGACGATGAACTGGCGGCGCTCACAGCCGCCGAAGCTGACGAGGACTCCGTCCCCAAGCCGGACCTTTCCTTTCACGTGCACCTTCCCCTGGACCTGCCCTGGGACCAGGGATTCAATACGGCGTGGCGCAAAATCGAAGCCTTGATCCAAAAAGCCGAACCCATGCATCCGCGTCGCTATGTGCTGCATCCGCCGCCGCAAGGCGTCTCCCTGCGCATGCTCGCGGGCCAGTTTGCGGCCGCCGGAGTCAAACCCCGGCGCGTGCTCCTGGAAAACATCCAGGGCTGCGACCTTTCGGAAATCTGGCCCGAAGTTTTGGACAGCGGGTTCGGTGCCTGCGTGGATCTGGGACACATCCTGCTCTACAGCCAGTTCCCCATGCTTGCTCTGCCCGGCCTGGGCGAACGCGTGGACATGCTGCATCTGAGCGCGCCGGACCCGTTCCGACCCGGTCGGCACCTGCCCCTCTCCCACCTGGACGACAACGGCCGCCTGCTGTTGCGCTCCATGCTCGACGCCCTGACCCCGGGGGCCACCGTTGTCCTGGAGGTCTTTGACGCGGACGGATTCCAGGAGTCCCTGGAAACCCTGTGGGAGCTGGTTCCGCCGAAGGATTCCCGGTCATGATCAGCCTGGTGCTGGGCGGCAATAAATCCGGCAAATCCGCCTTTGCTCTGGACCTGCTGGAGAACTCCCCGGCACCGGCGCTTTTCATGCCCACGGGCAAAGCCATGGACCTGGCTTTTCGCCAGCAAATCCTGAAACACAAGCGGGAACGCGGAGTCGCGCTCCCCGTGGCGGAATCCGGCCCCGACTTGCCACATGCCCTGCGAACCTTTACACAGGGGTATGGCTCGGTGCTGGTGGACAGCCTTGACTTCTGGCTCTTTTCCTGTAACCCGGATGATTCGGAGGATTGGGAAACCGATCCCTTCGTGGAACTGCTGCGGGACTGGGACGGACCCGATCTTATCCTGGTGTCCTGCGAAATCGGTCTCGGCCCCCTACCCGCCGGCAGGGAGGCCCGCTTTTTTGTCCGGCGGCTGGGCGCTCTGAACCAGGCGATCGCCCGCATCGCAACCCAGGTCTACCTGGTCAGCGCGGGGTTGCCCCTGACGCTGAAAAAAGGATGATATGGCCCTCTTTCGACAGCTCGACGAACAAATGGAACGGATGCTCTCCCTGTTCAACAAGGACGAGCGCTGGCTCATCGTCATCAATGCGGACCCGGATGCCCTGGGGTCGGCCATGGCCCTGCGACGGATCATGACCCGCAAGGTGCAGGACGTGGCCATCGGCCAGATCAACGAGGTCAAACGGCCCGACAACCTGGCCATGATCCGCTACCTCCGCATCCCCACACGCAAGATCATTCCCAACCTGGCCGCCCAGTACGACCGCTTCGCCCTGGTGGATTCCCAGCCCCACCACCATCCCACATTCGAGGAATACGAATTCAGCCTGGTCATCGACCACCACCCCATCGTCAAGGAAAATCCCACCGAGGCACCCTACGTGGACATCCGGCCCAAATACGGAGCCACCTGCACCATGCTCACGGAGTACCTCTACAACCTCAAGATCCGGCCCGCCAAGCTCCTGGCCAGCGCCCTGATGTACGGCATCAAAACCGACACCAGCGACTGGGAACGGGATTTCATCGACGCGGACGTGGCCGCCTTCAAATATCTCTCCAAATTTTCGGACCGCTCGCTCATCAACCGCATTGCGCGCAGTGAATTCCACCTGGACTGGCTGCGGTTCTTTTCCCGCGCCTTCTACAACCTGCGGCGCGTGGGCACGGGCGGCCTCTTCGCCCACATGGGCAAGGTGGAAAACGCCGACATCCTGGTCATCGTGGCCGACTTCTTCACCCGTGTGCATGGCGCGGCCTGGGTGGTCATCTCCGGCGTGGCCGACGACCACCTCGTGGGTATTTTCCGTGGGGACGGCATCCGCCGCGACATGGGAAAATTCGCCAACCAGCTCATGGGAGACCGAGGCTCCGCCGGAGGACACAAAGGCGCGGCCCGGGGAGAAGTTCCCCTGGAAGCCCTGAACAACGAAGATCCCGAACTCTACATGCTCAAGAAACTGGGCCAGGGAAAACGCAAGATGTTCAAGCGGCTCTGATCCGCCGCTGTTCAAGCCCTATTTCCCGCCCTGTTCGAACGCATGGCCGCCCGGACCGGGTTTCGGCGCGCCCGGACGCCTTGCCCCTTGCCACCCCGCCCGCCTCGGGCTAGGTTGCCGCATGAGCATCAAAGAACGATTCCCCGACGGCCCGGAACCCCTGTACCTCGTGGACGGAACCAGCTTCCTGTACCGCGGCTTCTACGCCTACCCGGACCTGCAACGCTCCGACGGCATGCCCACCAACGCCATCTTCATCGTGCTGCGCATCCTGCTGCGCATCCTGCGGGAAGAGCGCCCCAAATATCTCGGCTTCATCATGGATGGAAAAGGTCCGACCTTCCGGCACGAACTGTTCGAGCCGTACAAGGCGCAACGCCCCCGCATGCCCGAAGACATGGCCGTGCAGATCGACCCGCTGCGCGAGGCCGTGCAGCTCATGGGCCTGCACCTGCTGGTTTCCGAAGGCGTGGAGGCCGACGACTGCATCGCGTCCCTGGCCGCCCGCCACAAAGAGGAACGGCCCGTGGTCATCGTGGGATCGGACAAAGACCTCAAGCAATGCCTGGACGAACAGGTCGTGCTGTGGGATCCGGCCGGAAAACGGGAAAAAGTCACCACGCTGGACATTTTTTGTGAAGAAACCGGCCTGACTCCGGCCCAATGGCCGGACTTCCAGGCGCTCACCGGAGACAGCTCCGACAACATCCCAGGCATCCCGGGCGTGGGACCGAAAACCGCGGAAAAAATCATGGCCCAGGCCGCCACTCTGGAGGATCTGCGCGACGGCGGAGCGGAACGACTGCCCGACAAACTGCGCGCCAAGGTCACGGAACACATGGAAAAGGTCTTCCTTTACCGCGAACTGACCCGCATGCGCACGGACTGCTGCGAGGAACACGGGCTGGAACAGCTCAGGGTCCAGCCGCTGCACACGGATGACCTGTTCGACTTCCTCACCACCTTTGAATTCCGCTCCCTGGCTCGGGATTTGCGGAGCATGGTCCCGGAAGCCCCCACAGCGGCGGAACCTGTTGCCGCGGCCACGGGCCAGGCCAGTCTGTTCGGCACGGCTGCCCCGGTCCCGTCGGTGCCGCCTTTGACGCTGCACAAGGCTGAACAGCCGGACCAGCTCCCGAATCCGGACGACGCCCTGGTGGGACTGGTCAGCATGGACAATGGCTTGCGAATTGCCGTGCAAAGCCGGGAGGAAATCGGATCCGAACAGCAATACACCGGTTCCCTGCCGGAACTCATCGACTACCTGGCCAGGGCGCGGACCGTGGTTTGCCCGGACGTCCATGACCTGCTGCGTTCCGATGCCGCGTGGGACGCGCTGCCCCTGGAGCGCTGGTTCGACCTCTCCCTGGCCGCCTACCTGCTGAACCCGGAAGAACGGAACTATTCCTGGGACCGACTGCACCAAAGCCTGTTCCAAAGCGATCCCGACGACCCCGAAGGGCATGAACCCGCAGACCTGCACCCCGATGCCCAGGCCGGAGCCGCCCTGCTCTATCTGGAACGGGTCCGGCCCAAGCTGCACGCCGCCAACCTGGAAACCCTGCTGCGCGACGTGGAGCTGCCGCTCCTGCCTGTGCTGGCCGCCATGGAACGCCAGGGCATCCACCTGGATAAGCAGGCATTCCGCGCCTTTTTGGACGAAGTACAAGAACGCATCGACGAACTGACCAAGGAAATTCACGAGTTGGCCGGAGAAAACTTCAATATCCGCTCCAGCCAGCAAATGGCGGTGGTGCTCTTCGACAAGCTGGGACTCAAACCCGCAGGCAAGACGCCGGGCGGCGCACTGTCCACGGCCAACCAGGTGCTGGAAAAAATCCGGTCCGCCCACCCCATCGTGGAGGCGATCCTGCAATTTCGCATGCTGGAAAAGCTGCGTTCCACCTACCTCGCTCCGCTGCCCCGACTCATGGACGACAACGGCCGCCTGCACACCCATTTCAACCTCACGGCCACGGCCACGGGGCGGCTCTCCAGTTCCGGTCCCAACCTGCAAAACATCCCCATTCGCGGACCACAGGGCAAACGCATGCGCGCCTGCTTCACCGCAACACCGGGAAATCTGCTGGCCGCGGCCGACTATTCGCAGATCGAACTCCGGGTGCTGGCGCATTTTTCCCAGGATCCAGCCCTGCTGGACGCCTTTGCCCAGGACGAGGACATCCATTCCCGCACCGCGGCACTGCTCTTTGATAAAGACTCCCCCCAGGCCGTCAGCGGTGAGGAACGCCGATCCGCCAAGACCATCAACTTCGGGCTGATCTACGGCATGGGACCGCAACGGCTGGCCCGCGAACTCCAGGTGCCGCTGTCCGAGGCCAAGTCCTTCATTGAACGGTATTTCGAACGGCTGGCCACGCTGAAGGCCTTTTACGACACCATTGTGGAAGATGCCGCCACCCACGGCTACGTGACCACCCTGGCTGGTCGCCGCCGCCTGCTGCCCGGGCTGCATTCCCGCAATCAGCAAATGGTTTCCCAGGCCAAACGGCAGGCCGTGAACACCGTGATTCAAGGATCGGCCGCGGACGTGATCAAGCTGGCCATGCTTGCGGCGCACCAGGACACGGTGCTCCAGGAGTTGAACGCGCCCCTGATCCTTCAGGTGCATGACGAACTGCTGCTGGAGGCGTCGGAATCCGTGGCCTTGCAGGCCGGGGAACGTTTGGTGGAGATCATGCAGAACGTGACCGAACTGCGCGTTCCCCTGCGGGTGGATATGGGTGTGGGACACAACTGGGCCGAGGCGCACTAACACCACACCGGTCAGCTCCGCTCAACGCGCCCCTACGCAATGCCCCCGGAACACGGCAATTCGCCATGCTCCGGGGGCATTCGCCGGGCAGCGGGAGTCCACGGTCCGTTATTCGGAATCCATGGCCAGCCGGACCCCGAGTCCCACCAATGCGAACCCGCACACCGCGTCCAACCCGCGACGCACCGCAGGCCGCGCCAATTGCGCCCGGGCCAGATCCACGCCCCAGGAAATGAACATCAACCAGACCAACCCCATGAGCCAGTGAATACCCGCCAAAAGGATGGATTTGGTCACCACCGGATCCTGCGGCCCGATGAACTGGGGCAGGAACGCCAGATAAAATACCACCACCTTGGGATTGAGCACGTTGCACAAAAAACCCTCGAACAGGCGACGGCGGGTGGAAACGCCCGGTTCCGGCCCGGCTGCGCCCCCGGCCACTTGAATCTTGCCCGCACCGCGAAACGCATCACGCAATGCCTGGAAGCCCAGCCAGACGATATAGGCGGCCCCGGCCCATTTCACGGCGTGGTACAGTTCCGCCGAGTGCATCAAAATCAAGGAAAGCCCGAGCGCGGACAACAGCGCGTGCACAAACAGGCCGGTGCAGATGCCCAGCCCGGTGATCATCCCTTCCCGACTGCCGCCGCGGATGGCGTTGCGCAACACAAGGATGGTGTCGTTGCCGGGCGTCACCGTAAGCACCAGGGCCACGGAGGCGAAAGCCACGGTATTGGCGTCAAAAAGCATGCATTCTCCTGAAAGGCGGATAAAAGCGCGGCCAGCGCAGCCGCATCAAAAGGCGCAAGCCCCGATGCGTCGTCCCTGTGGGGGCGACCCGAACGCCTCTTCCGGCCTTATCCCGCCATTGTTAAACAGCTTGTATCCTCGCCGTTCCGACTCTTTCCCAAAGATACAGGAAACAAATCGGAGCGGAGTATGCCTCCGACAACCCTGGTTGTCCAGTGAAACAGCGTAGCACACTTTTGCATTCCTTGACACTATAGCCCAAAAACCATACCTTCGGCGCACATCGTCAAACAAGGGGAAACACGCATGCACATTGCCGAAGGCGTCCTGCCCTGGCCCATTCTGGTGGCCGGGGGCGCGCTCACCGCCCTGGGAACGGCCGTGGGACTGCGGCGCGTGGATTATGACAAAATCATGAGCGTGGCCATGCTCTCAGCGGCGTTTTTCGTCGGCTCCCTGGTGCATGTACCGGTCATGGGCAGCAGCGCCCACCTCGTGTTGGGCGGCTTGCTCGGCATCGTCCTGGGCTGGGCCGCCTTTCCCGCCATACTCGTGGCGCTACTCCTCCAGGCCGTGCTGTTCCAGTTCGGCGGCCTGACCACTCTCGGCGTGAATACCTTTAATATGGCGGCTCCGGCCGTGCTCTGCCACTATATTTTCCGCCCCCTGCTGGAAAGCCGCAGCCCCAAACAGCGCAACATCGCTGCCTTTGCGTTCGGCTTTCTTGCCCTGTTGTTCTCGGCCCTGCTCACGGCCGGTTCCCTGGCCCTGACGGAAGGATTCCTGGTGGCGGCCGTGGCGCTGCTGGCCAGCCATGTGGCCGTGATGGTGATCGAAGGCTTTGTGACCATGTTCGCGTTCGGCTTTCTCGCCCGGGTCAAGCCCGAGGTGCTGGAGGCTGGCGGCGTGCGCCCCCAAACATCCTGAACCTGAGGAGGTATCGCTCCATGTCCGTTCGTACTGCTTATCCCGCGCTCCTCGCGGCCCTGGTGTTGCTCCTGGGATGCGCGCTTCCTGCCCAGGCCCACCGGGTCAAAATCTTCGCCTACACGGACGGGGAAACCATCTATACGGAAAGCTCGTTCAGCCAGTCGTCCCCGGCCAAAGGAGCGGCCATCACCGTGACCGACGCCCGGGGGGAAACCGTTCACCAAGGCTACACCGACGACGACGGCAAGCACGATTTTCCGATCCCTGCCAATGCCCAGGGCGACCTGACCATCACCGTGGACGCGGGCGAAGGCCACCAGAACCAATGGGTGCTTACCGAGGCGGAGTACCGCTGACAGCCAGGGTCTTGACTTCTTCAGCGGTCAGCCGACCAACCGCCGACCCGTGGCTGAAACCTTCAACGGCTCAAGACACCACCGGAGAGATCATGCGAACACTGCTTTCCTGCCTCGCGGCCCTGCTTTTCATAGGCGCGGTTCTGACCGGCCCGACCCAGGCCGCCACCCTGGATGACGAAGACCTGCAACGCATCGAACGCCTCGTGGATAAAAGCGTGGCCAAACGCCTAGCTCCGGTGCAACGTTCCCTGGCCATGATGCGCGATCAGGGCGTGACCCCCACGGAAGTGGCCGGAGGCATCGGCTACATCGTTGGCATCGGTGGTCTGCTGGCCTATGCCGCGAGCCGTCGCCGCAGGGACTAGCGGGCCGTTCTTCCCCCTGGTGCCTGCAACACCGTCCGGTCGCTGCCGTAGTTTCCGTCGGTGCATGCGCACCTGACATTTGCCCCATTCCCCCAGCAACACATTTCATCCGCCCCAAAAACGCAACCCCCCTCGGCCGTTCGGCAAAGGGGGGTCGTATCGGCGTTGGTCGCCGCATGTCAGCGTCCCGCTACATGGTCTGCACCATCAGCTTGGGACCGTTGCGGAAAAGCACTTCCATCTTGTTCGGCGGCACCAGCTTCTGAACCACGCCCACCCCGAACTTGGGATGGTCAATGAGACCGCCCACCACGGCGGACCCTTCCGAACCGAACGGCTTGGCGGAACCCATGTCCTTTCCGTTCAGAGCGTTTTCCCAATCCTGCACCTGTTCGGCGGCGTTCTTCAGCGCCTTGACAGTCTTGGCCACGGCACGGGAACCGCGAGGACGTTTGGCCGTGGTCTTCTTGGCTTTGGGGTGCTTGTGCAAACTTCCGCAGGTCTTGCACTGCACCTTGACGATTTCTCCGCCGTCCATGGCCACGACAACGTGCATGCGCACGTCCTTGCACCGATTGCATTTGGACTCGATGGCGTCGCCCGCCTGATATGTTTTTTCCACGGTCATCGGTTATCCCCATTATAGATAGGTATTGCAAAAAAAAGCAGGGACCACGTCCCCGCGACAGATAACAAAAAAGCCTGCCCGGGCCGAATCCGCGTCCGCGTCGGACAAAACGCCACACCGTGCGGCAAGCCGCACGGCAAAGGCTCCGTCAGAGCGACGTGGCAGCGGATCTTTCAACAGTCGGACAGGGGGTGTCGGCCCTGTGGCTGAACACGAAGGCGAACCATATCCGCTTCGTCCCGGTGAGGCAACCCCCCCTTGACAATGTCAGCACAGATGAGCAAGTATTCATACGAGAGGTCGCCATGAAGAAACCAAACGATGTCTGCACCGTCAATTGCGTCCACGCCCAGGCCGTGGCAGCGGCGCAGCGCGAAATGCTCCCGGAAAAGGAAGTCATCGGCCTTGCCGAACTCTTTAAAATTTTGGGAGATCCGACGCGGGTTCGTATTTTGCGCGCACTTTTCCCCGGGGAACTTTGCGTCTGCGACCTGGCCACGCTGCTGGGTATGAGTCCTTCCGCCGTGTCCCACCAGTTGCGTGTGCTGCGCGCTGCCCGCCTTGTGCGCTACCGCAAGCAGGGAAAGGTGGTGTTCTACTGTCTGGACGACGATCATGTCCGTGCCTTGATTGCCGAAGGACTGGACCATGTACGGCATGGATGATTTTTTTATGTCCGCATATCTGAACACATGATCATGCGTAGCGTCGAAAAATTCCTTGGGCGCTGCAACAAACAGCGGCCCAAAACGGAGACGAAGACAATGTACCTCACCCTGAACCGACAGTCCGACGCTGCGCCCAGATCAGCGCGTTTGACCACAAAACGGTTCCGCTTCGCTCGGGTGCGGTGTGGAAAAGGAGATTCACCATGGAACTGATCGTCGCCATCCTGGCCGCCTCCTGGGACGTATTTCTTGAATCCGCGCCCTATATGCTTTTTGGATTCCTGGCAGCGGGCATGCTCAAGGCTTTTTTACCAGGGGATCTGGTGGCCAGACACCTGGGCGGTTCCCGCATTTTCGGAGTGTTCAAGGCCTCGCTGCTGGGCGCCCCCATTCCGCTGTGCAGCTGCGGAGTGGCACCGGCCGCTGCCGGACTCCGCCGCCAGGGTGCCGGCAAGGGGTCTACCGCAGCCTTTCTTATCTCCACCCCGGAAACCGGTGTGGACTCTCTTGCCATCACCTGGGCATTGCTCGACCCGGTCATGACCGTGCTGCGCCCCCTGGCCGCCCTGCTCACTGCGACCCTGGCAGGATTGGGCGTCAATCTCCTGGACCGCGACCAAACCGTACCCCAAAAGCCACCAGCTCCCCAATGCTCGGACGGATGTTGCTCCGGTTCCTGCCAAACAGATCGCCCCGGTCTCATGCAACGCTTCCGGGACGGGCTGGAATTCGCCTTCACCGATCTGCTGCCCGACATCGGCGGTTGGTTCGTGCTTGGCGTGCTCCTCGCCGGAGCGCTTACCGCCCTGCTGCCCCAGGGCATCATCGAGCAATACCTCGGTGACGGCCTGCTGCCGCTGCTCGCGGCCTTGGTCGTGGCGGCACCGCTCTACGTCTGCGCCACCTCTTCCACCCCCATTGTGGCGGCTTTGGCCCTCAAGGGACTGTCCCCGGGCGCGGCCCTGGTCTTTCTTTTGGCCGGTCCCGCCACCAACCTGGCCTCCTTTGCCATGGTTTCAAAAATCATCGGCAAGAAGGCCGCCCTCATCTACCTTGCCGCCATCCTGATCAGCTCCCTGCTGCTGGGGTTGGCCGTGAATGAACTGTACGCCGCTCTCGGGCTTTCCGTAACGGATTGGGCCCAGGCCATCAGCCACGAATCCCACGGACCGGTTCACTGGACCGCCGCCCTGATTCTTGGTGTCCTCCTGATCCGGCCCATCCTGCGGCACTGCAAAAATTCCCATACACACACCACAGGAGAATCCTCATGAGCTTCGACACCATCGCCGTTATCGTCATCGTGGCCGCGGCCGCCCTCTATCTGTTGCGCCGTGCCGTCCGCAACGCCAAAAACGATTCCACAGGATGCGGATGCTCGGGGGGCTGCGGCGGATGCCCCAGCGCCCAGCCCGGGCTTTCCCCCTACGATGCGAAAGACGACTCCCGGTCCGATTGCAGGAGCTGCCCCTCAGCAAAGGACGATGCTCCACATTAGGTCTGCTGCCCGTTGCAATGGCCCGGACCGGCACCCCCGGGCCGTTGCGGACTAAGCCTGTTCGCAACCGACCAGAAGCAGGGTATGCCTCTGCGGAACAGACAACACGAACGCGCAGTGAGGATACGCCATGGATTGGAACGATCTGTTCGGTTTGGGACTGGTGCTCGGGCTGGTGCTGCTCTTCATCATAACCAAACACTTCAACGACAAGGATCGCGGAGAGGACGTCCCCTTTGGGTGCGGGTGCGGTGATGATGCACAGGCTCCCGACTCCGGGTGCGCCGGATGCCCGGTGGCCAAGCGCGCTCAGGGTAACTGCCCTGCCGCAAAACCCGCCTCGCCCGCCGATTCGGAAAAACACTCCTGAACCGAACCGCTGCCGAGCCGGGGGAAGAGCGCTGCCGATCCCGGAGACCGACACCGCAAAAAAAAGGTTCCACTCCACACGCAACCACGTTGCGAAGGAAGTGGAACCTTTTCGGCAATGCCTCGGATTGCCGTACCGAATCAGTTCATCAAAAAGAAGCAGGGTGTTGCAAAAAAATAATCACGCCTGCAACGCTTTGCGCAGGGTGGAGATCCCACAGGAGTGCAGCATCTTCACGGGAATATTGTTCGCCTTGGCGTGGGCGGTAACTTCCTTGCGGGCCTTGTGGGAGACCTTGTTGGTGAACACAATCACCAGACCGCAACTACCGATCTGGTTCGCGAACTTGTTCTCCTTGCCGGTAAATACCTTGAGTTTGACACCGCCGCGCTTGGCCGTATCAATGTATTCCCTTTTCAATCGGTCCATTCCGCCAATCAAAGCCGCGCACATATCCGCCTCCATCAGGTTAAATCGTTTAATGGTTCCCCTTGTCGTGACTATTTGATAATGAAAATCATCCTCACTGTCAACCCATTGGTTGCCCAATCTTCAGCCCTTATGTACAAAGAAAAAACCGTGGCGGTTCATACGGCATCGTGGGCCGCGCGGGGCACAAGCCAACACAACCACCGGAACGTCCCGACAAATGGACAGACTCTTGGTCGATACCTCCTCCAGGGAGCAAATGGTCAATATTACCACCCCGACGCAGGGGTTGGTATCTCAACGTGGTTGGCATGACGGAGTGCTCACGTTGTTTTGTCCCCACACCAGCGCCGCCGTGGTGCTCTCCGAAGGCAACGATCCCGCCGTGGGAACCGACCTGCTGCGCAATCTTTCGCGACTGCTCCCCAGAGACGCAGGCTATATCCACCCTGGCAATCCCGACGCTCACCTCAAATCCATCATGGTGGGCCAAAGCGTGCAGATACTCGTGGAGCAGGGGTGCCTGCTGCTGGGATCCTGGCAGGGGGTCTTCTTCTGTGAATTCGACGGGCCGCGCCCGCGCGAAGTCTGGGTCAAGTTCAAGGCTTGAGGGAGGAGCGCATCGTGGGCAGGAAACGTATCCGATTCATGTGTACCGCATTTCGCGACGGGTTCCAGTCCGTGTACGGTGCGCGGGTCCGCACGAACGACTTCCTGCCTGCGGTTCGCGCTGCTGCCGAAGCGGGCATCGACTGGTTCGAGGCCGGTGGGGGCGCACGATTCCAGGCGCTGTATTTCTATTGCAATGAAGATGCGTTCAACATGATGGACGCGTTCCGCGAGGCCGCAGGCCCGGACGCGGACCTCCAGACCCTGGCCCGGGGCGTGAACGTGGTAGGGCTGGAATCCCAATCCTCGGACGTCATCGACCTGCACGCCAAGCTCTTTGCCCGGCACGGCATCACGTCCATCCGCAATTTCGACGCCCTCAACGATGTGGACAACCTGGACTATTCCGGCCGCTGCATTCATAACCACGGCCTGCGCCACCAGATCAGCATAAGCATGATGGAACTGCCCCCGGGCAGCAAGGGCGCGCACGACCCCGACTTTTACGAGATGGTTCTGCGCCGTATCCTGGATGCGGACATCCCGTTTGACTCGGTTTGCTTCAAGGATGCCTCCGGCACGTCCACCCCGGCCAAGGTGCACGAGACCATCAAACGCGCCCGGGCCATGCTCCCGTCCGAGACCAATCTGCATTTTCACACCCACGAGACCGCGGGCATTTCCATTGCCTGCTACCTAGCCGCCATCGAAGCAGGCGCGGACAGCGTGGATCTCTCCCTGTCCCCGGTTTCCGGCGGCACCTGCCAGCCCGATGTGGTCACGCTCTGGCACGCCCTGCGCGGCAAACCGTATGATCTGGGCGTGGACATCGACAAGATTCTGGAGACCGAGGAAATCTTCCGCGACTGCATGAGCGCCTACTTCCTGCCGCCCGAGGCCACCAGCGTGGAACCGACCCTGCCCTTCAGCCCCATGCCCGGCGGCGCGCTCACCGCCAATACGCAAATGCTCCGCGACAACGGCATCATGCACAAGTATCCGGAAATCATCGCGGCCATGGGCGAGGTGGTGCGCCGGGGCGGATTCGGTACGTCCGTGACCCCGGTCTCGCAATTCTATTTCCAACAAGCCTTCAACAACGTCATGTTCGGTCCCTGGACCCGCATTGCCGACGGCTTCGGCAAGATGGTCCTGGGCTATTTCGGACGCACGCCCGTGCCGCCCGATCCCGAGGTGGTCCGTCTGGCCGCGTCCCAACTCAATCTGGAACCCACGGACCAAACGCCCCGGGAGCTGAACGACGCCGACCCGTCCAAAGGACTGGAGGCAGCCCGGAAACGACTACAGGCCGCCCACATTGCCGAAACAGAGGAAAATCTCTTCATCGCGGCAACCTGCAAGGAAAAAGGCATCGCATTCCTCAACGGCCGGGCCAAACTCGGCATCCGTTGGAAAAAGGACATGCAGGAACAACCCGCGACCGCAAACCGCGACTTTGGCCGCTACCAGGTGCGGATCAATGGCACCGCCCACGATGTAACCGTGCAAAAAGGCCGGTTCACCGTGGACGGGGTGGAGTTCGATGTCTCGGTTGCGGACGGGCCGTCCCGTTCCTCGGATACGGAACCACGCCGCTCCGCCGGGGATTCCTCCTCCGGGCTGGCTGTTTCCGCCCCCATGCCCGGCACCGTGGTGCGCGTGGACGCCAAGGTGGGCGACTCCGTGGTCAAGGATCAGCCCCTGGTGGTGCTGGAAGCCATGAAAATGGAAGTGGAGGTTCGTTCCCCGGCGGCTGGCCGACTGGCCGGACTTGCCGTGGATCTGGGCGGACAGGTGGCCGAAGGGGACGAGCTGGCCCGCGTGGAGCCGATGCAATGACCGTTGCCGCCGCATCATTGACCCCGACGGGCTGGAACGCCGTTCTGGACGCCGGCGGGCCGCTCCTGGCCATCACGGGAATGGCCGTGGTCTTTTTTGCTCTGGTGAGCATCAGTTTGTTCATCACGATCCTTCCCCGGGCGCTCCGGCTCTGGGACCGGCTCCTGCCGGAAACACCCCGGAAAACGTCCCACCCCGAACCGCAGCCCCGCGTGCAGGTAGCCCGAACCGGCTCGGCCCCTGCGGGTGAAACCCTGGCCGCCCTGGCTGCCGCGGCCGTGCTCCGCCACGACCCTTCCGTCGCCCGTCACCTGGGCATGACCACCAATAAACGAACTGCGGAGAACTAGCATGGACGTGCTGGCCGCATTTCTCTCGTCCACCGGCTTTGCCGGACTCACCTGGGGCAATGCGGTCATGATCGTCGCGGGCTGCCTGTTCATGGGCCTGGCCATTGTCAAGGATTATGAACCGCTCCTGCTGTTGCCCATCGGATTCGGCATTGTGGTGGGCAACATCCCTTCGCCCGGGGGCATGCCTCTTTCGGTCTATGATCCCGGTTCCGTGCTTTCCTACATCTATTACGGCGTGCGCGAGGGCATTTTTCCGCCGTTGATCTTTCTGGGCATCGGCGCCATGACCGATTTTTCCACCATGCTCTCCAGCCCCAAACTGGTGCTGCTGGGCGCGGCGGCCCAGGCAGGCATTTTCCTGACCCTGCTGGGCGCCCTCTGGTTGGGCTTTCCCGCGTCCGAGGCGGGCAGCATCGCCATCATCGGCGGGGCGGACGGTCCCACGGCCATTTTTCTTTCCGCCAAACTGGCTCCCCACCTGCTCGGGGCCATTGCCATTTCCGCCTATTCGTACATGGCCCTGGTTCCGGTATTGCAACCGCCGGTCATGCGGCTGCTGACCACAAAAGCGGAACGACGCATCCGCATGCGCCCTCCTCGGACGGTTTCCAAACGGGAAAAAATTCTCTTCCCCATCGGCGGCTTTCTGATCACCGCGCTTATCGCTCCGGGAGCCATCCCACTCATGGGCATGCTGTTTTTCGGCAACCTGCTCAAGGAGAGCCTGGTTACGGAACGCCTGGCAGCCACGGCGCGCACGGCCCTGGTGGACGTGGTCACCATCCTGCTGGGCTTTTCCGTAGGCGCGAGCACCCAGGCCAAAACATTTCTCACGCCGCAAAGCCTGCTTATTTTCGGGCTGGGAGCGGCGTCCTTTGTGGTGGCCACGGCCGCCGGCGTACTGTTCGCCAAAACCATGAACCTGTTTCTCAAAGAAAAAATCAATCCCCTGGTGGGGGCGGCAGGCGTTTCCGCTGTGCCGGATTCGGCCCGCGTGGTGGAATCTGTAGGGCGGGACGACGATCCGTCCAACCACCTGCTGATGCACGCCATGGCCCCCAACGTGGCCGGAGTGGTGGGATCGGCGGTGGCCGCCGGGATACTGTGGTCAGTGCTGGCAAAATAGGCTATGTGACTCCGCACATGGTTACGGAGTCGTAACAATAGAGAGAGGACCGGAAAGGAGCGGACGAATGTCGAGTCAATCCAGTTACGAATTCTACAAAGACAACATCAAGGAACTGCCCCCCCTGCGGACCATCGCGGATACCCTGGTGCTGGATCACAAGATCCGCACTGTAACCCCGGCCGAAGCCTATGAGCTGGCCCGCAAACAGTGGGACGTGCAGGAAACGGATCTGGAAATATACCCCCCGGCCGCGCAACGGCTAGGCCTGCCCAAGGGCGCCAAGGTGCTCAACAACGTACACGGCAAAATCATCGGCCGCACAGCCAAGGCACGCCGCTTTTGGCATGCGCTGAATGATCCGGAACGTCGCAAGGTCTCGGGCGACCTGATGGAAGCCATTTCGGATCTGCAACGCCGCCCCCTGATCAAAGCCCACGCCATCATCGGTCTGGACCGCGACCTGATGATCAAGGCCACCATCGTGGGTACCGAGGACGACGCCGCCAACATCTTCAACTGGCTGGTAAACTTCACCCCCTACGAAGAGCTGGCCGAGCAGTACGAGCAAAGCCCCAAGCTGCCCATCCAGGACATCATCGTCATCGCAGACAATGAATGGCGCAACAACGATCCGTTCTACCACAATCAGGGCTTCCCCCAACTCGCCCTCGTGGACGTGAACGCCAACGTGATCTTCAACTTCGGCATGCGCTACTTTGGCGAACGCAAAAAGGGTACCCTTACGCTGGCCTGGACCTCGGGCATGCGCCTGGGCATGGCGGCTTGTCACGGCGGCATCAAGGAAATCGATTTCAGCGGCTGCGAAGACCACGCCTGCAAAGGGCTGGGCAAACGCTCCATCGCCTTCTTCGGTCTCTCCGGTACGGGAAAAAGCTCCCACACCAACTCGTCCAACAACGGCGGCACCATGCCCAAGGGCTTTGACAAAGTGGTGCTGCACGACGACGCCTTCCAGATCGACATCAAAGAAAAAATCTGCCGCGTCTGGGAACCCACGCTGTTCGACAAGACCGACTCCCGGCCCATCGGCCATCCGGACTGGGACTACGTCATTTCCGTCATGAACCACGGCCAGATCATGGTGGACGGCAAAAACCTGCCCGTGGGCCAGGACTTGCGTAACGGCAACGGCCGCTGCCTGCTGGACCGCTCCCTGCTGGGCAAATACGTGAACCGTTGCAGCTTCCCCTCCACGCTTTGCTGGCTCACCAAAGACACCACCATGCCCCCGCTGATGCGGTTCTCGGACGTGCAGCTCGCCGTGGCCATGGGTGCATCCCTGATGACAAGGCGCAACGTGGCGGAAAACGTCTCCGAGGAAGAACTGAAAAAGCTGGTATTCGTGCCGTATGCCAACCCGTTCCGGGTCTATGAACTGTGGAAGGACGTGGAAGCCTTTACCGACGTATTTGAAAACGGCGCTTCCGGCTACATGTTCAACTCCAGCGGATTCTGGAAGACTTCGGCCGAAGACGTGACCGCCATTCCCCTGCAAAGTTCCCTGACCCTCCAGACCGCCATCCTCACGGACCAGCTGGAGTGGGAGGACTGGCCGCTGCTCGCCGGAGCGCAAATCCCCACCAAGGAAAGTGTGGACAAACTCCTGCCCGGTTTCTACGACCGCTATGATCATCGCAACGTGGATAACTACGAGCAATATCTTGAAACCCTGCGCGACCGCATCAATCAGCGCCGGGAATTCATCGAGAATTCGGACCTGCAGGACAAACCCGAACTCCTGGATAAGCTCCTGCGATCCTTGCAAACTTCATAGCCGTTCCGCGGAAGGGACACCAAGGGCGATTCCATATTTTCGAACCATGCGCCGCAGGAAATAATGCAAATCAAAACGCCACGAACGGACGTATGTATTGCATTGCAACGCGCCGCAACACCTCTTGGCAATCGCCCAGCCTGAAAGCGGAAATATTGCTCCATGCGGGGTCTTTGTGGTATACACCAATGTATACCCCGGAGGCTCCGCATGAAGCGTATTCTGATTGCCGAGGATGACCGCATTTCCCAACGGCTCGCGAAAACCGTCGTGGAATCCCTCGGATACGCCGCCTTTGTCAGTCCCAACGGCAAACATGCCTACGACGCCCTCAAGGCGGAAAACGGTTTCGATCTTCTCATCACCGACATCATGATGCCGGAAATGGATGGACGACAGCTCATTCAAACCCTGCGCGGCGATTCAGAACTTCGCGACCTGCCCGTCATCATCATGTCCGCGGTGGTGGGCATCGGGGACATCGCCTCCCTGCTCCAGCTCGGCGCCTCCCGTTTTCTGGCCAAACCCCTGGTGCAGGAGGATCTGGAAGAAAGCATCGCCCGTTGCCTCAATCTGGACAATTGACCCACGGCCGACCGTGTCTGAACGCGCTCTCTACCACACAACGCTCCCCAATCGCCTCCCACGCAGCTCAATCAATGCAGCCGCACAGCAAAACACGACAGCTCCCCCACGGTACACACCGTTGAAGAGCTGCTTTTTTTCACTCCGCACTGATCCGGCGGCCCCGCGAGCCAAGCAAGGCAACGTGCCTCAATGCTCCATATACGGTCCCATGATCTGGTCCCAGGCCGCATCAAAATCCGCAAGCATCGACGGCGGCACATCCTTGCGGCAAATCGCCTTGAGTCGTCCATTTTTCCGCAATCTCTGCAGCGCAGCCTCCAGGCGGGGCATGACAGCACGGCCCCAATGGCTGCGGGTGCAAGCCGTATGCCCGGTCTGCCAGGTTCGCGCCTCCACCAGCGGCACCAGCTCCAACGCCTCTTCCAAGCCCTGGGTACGGATCACGTACCAGGCTTGGTCCGGGCTAAGCACCATGTAGGCAACCCGGCCGGAAACCAACAGTCGCAGAGGACGCTCCAGCGTACCCAACTCATACATATTAATGATGTTTTCTTCATCTGCACATTTATCGAAAATCCTATCCACTTCCGGACCGTAGCTCATGTCCGCGATCCGGCCGGTTATCAACGTGTGATCCGCCAACAACTCCCGCAACGAAACATGCCCCTCTTCATTTTTCCAGGCATCCAGGCCGCCGCGTAGAGTCACGGCCACAAACGGTCCGGTAATGCGGGAAGGAGAGGAAAACAGCAGAACCTTCTCCCGCTCGGGACGACGGAACACCCCGGCCATGCAGTAGCGATCTCCCCGTGTCGCTCCCAACAAGGCACGCGACAATGGCGCTTCCACCGCCACATGCTCATATTCGGCCAGCTCCCGTTCCAACTCGCGTTGCAACGCGATAAGGCTGCCCGAAAGCTTGCCGTGCTCCTGCACCACAATGTGCGGAGGGAAGGAGACATAAGACCAGTACACGGGTTCCCCGGCCCAGGCCGGGACAGCGGAAAACCCCACCAGCAAAACCAGCAGTAAGGGATACAAACGGCTGCGCACGGCAACTCCTTACATTTCGAATAGCATGGTATTCCAATTCATTGATGCCTTTGCCCCACACGTCTGTCAAGGACAGGTTGACCTGAATCGCCTCGGCTTGTATCGATTGCATGCGTCCGGTATAGTGATGGGCCGTATGCGCCTTTCCCAACTGGGCGCTCCTCCAACCAACAAGCGACATGACAAGATCAAAATATATCCAACGAGAGTCTGAAGGCCCGGCGGAAGTCTCCCCCGAAGAGGCACTGCCCGAAATTTCCTTTGACCAACTTCCCGAGGCCATGCGCGCCGCCTGTGAACGCGCCGGCTGGGACCGGCTCATGCCCGTCCAGTCCAAGTCCATCCCCTACATGCTCCAACGGCGCGACACCATGGTGCAGGCCCGCACCGGGAGCGGAAAAACAGGCGCCTTTGTCCTGCCGCTCATCGAGCGCATCGACCCGGAAAAAAACCATTGCCAAGCCCTGGTTCTCTTGCCCACTCGCGAGCTGGCCAAGCAGGTTGCCCACGAAGCGGAAATGCTCTCCGGCGGCACACTGCGCACGGTGGCCGTCTACGGCGGCGTGGGCTACGGCGAGCAAATCGAAGGCTTCAAGCAAGGCGCCCATCTGGTGGTGGGCACTCCGGGCCGCGTCCTGGACCATCTGATCAAGGGGTCTCTCTCCCTGGACCACCTGGAAACACTGATCTTTGACGAAGCCGATCGAATGCTTTCCATCGGTTTTTACCCGGACATGAAACAGGTCCAGCGGCACCTGCCCCACCGGCGCATCAACTCGCTGATGTTCTCGGCCACGTTCCCGCCCCTGGTGCTCCGGCTGGCCGAGGAATTCCTCCAGGACCAACTTTTCATCAGTCTTTCCGGCAAGCAGGTCCACGTGGCCGAAGTGAACCACGTGTATTATGAAATGCCGGCCATGGGCAAAGACCGCGCCCTCATGCGCATCATCGAGGTGGAAAACCCTGCCTCGGCCATTATCTTTTGCAATACCAAGGCCAACTGCCACTACATTTCCGAAGTGCTCCGCCAGTTCGGTTACGACGCGGACGCGCTCTCCTCGGACCTGAGCCAGGCCAAACGGGAAAAAATTCTCAGCCGGGTCCGTTCCGGAACCCTGCGTTTTCTCGTGGCCACGGACGTGGCCGCCCGGGGCATCGATATTCCCGACCTCTCCCACGTGGTGCTCTACGAACCGCCGGAAGACCATGAATCCTACATCCATCGGGCCGGACGCACGGGCCGGGCCGGAGCCGCAGGGGAAGTGCTCTCGCTGGTGGACGTAATCCAAAAGCTCGAACTCAAGCGCATTGCCACACAGTACAGCATTGAATTGGAAAAACGTCCCCTGCCCGACGACGAGGACGTTCGCGCCGTGCTGGCGCAGCGGGCCACCACCCTGCTGGAAACCAAGGTTCGCTCCCTGCTGCCCATTTCCCGCGAACGTATGAGCCGGTTCCTGCCATTGGCCAAAGAACTGGCCGCCACCGAAGACGGTCCCGCTATCATCGCCACCCTGCTGGACGAATTTTATCACGAAAATGTCCATGCCCGGAACTTTCCCGCTCCGGAACGCCAGGATGAGGGCCGCAAGGCCCGTGGCGCCCAGCGTCGCAAGCCCGGTGGACCACGCGGCGGGAAAAAAGGCTCGCCTCGGGATGGCCGCCCCGACGACAGACCGCCCAGGAAGGAAACCCCGGCCACGGGCCAGAACGCCGCAACCGGCGACCAGCCCGCCAAGAAAAAACGGCGTCGCCGCCGCAAGAAAAAGCCTTCGGGAGATGGCGGATCGCAAGGACAGTCGTCCTAATCCCCCCACTCAACCAAGCAAACCGCCCCCGCACGGTCATTCCGTGCGGGGGCGGTTGTTTTTCCTGTATGGCCGTGCAAGCCGAACGCTAGGAGCCGAGCCGCTCCAACAGCGCCTTGGCCTGCGCTGCGGTCGCTCCGTCCGGATCCACTTCCAGGGAACGTTCCGCATAGCCCCGGGCCTGTTCGATGTTGCCCAACGCCGAATGCACCTCGGCCAGATGGTAGAGCACCGCCGGATGATCACTCTTCATGTCCAAAGCACGCATCAGGGTGGAAAGCGCCTGCTGCGGATCCCCGCTCTTGTGGTAGACCCAGCCGAGCGTGTCCAGCGCCTCAGGGGTGCCGCGCCGTGCAGCACGCAGAGCCAGTTCCAGGGCGTCGGTCAACTTGTTCTGGTCCGTGGAGTGTTCGGCATAGAGGTAGGCGAGATTGTTCTGCGCGGGCGTAAAGTCAGGCCGTTCCTCCAAGACCTGTCGGTACAGCGCCTCGGCTTCCGCCATGTCGCCCCGTTCCTGCAACATCATGGCCAATACAAAGGCGCTGCCCGCGTCCCCGGGTTGCTTTTCCAGGGCTTCGCGGAAGCGCTTTTCCGCCAGATCGGTCCGGCCCGCGGCCAGATACATGCCCCCGATGCGCGGATAGGGATTGAATTCGGGGTTGGCCTGTCCGCCTTCCATAAAGAGCTGTTCGGCACGGTCGAAATTCCCCCGGGCCGCTTCAATGCGCGCCATGAGCTGATACGCTCCCGCACCGTCCAGGGTCTGCTTCAGGCCGGACGAAAAGTCCAATGCTCCGGCAACATCGCCCTTGGCCAGGTACGCGGCCACAACCGCTTCCGCAGCCATAAAGTTCGCCGGGTCGGCATCATGCAGCGCCCGGAAATATTCCAGCGCCTTATCATAGCGTCCGCGGTTCATTTCCAGCTGGCCGATCTTGAAGGCACCGAATCCCGCAGTACGTGGATTGTCCAACAATTTGCGATATTCGATCTCGGCCGCACCGGGCTTGCCCTGGAACACAAACACGTCGCCAATGGCACTTTGGATCGCGGGGTTGTCCGGTTCCTGCTTCAAGGCGTTGCGCAGTTGGGCCAGGGCTTCACCATAACGCTTTTCCGCCAGGAACAGACTCACCAGCGCGCGCCGCGCCGGAGCATAGCCCCGATCCTGGTCCAGAGCCTGTTCCAACGCCTGACGCGCCAGCCCGGGCTGATCCGCGGCCAGATGCGCCTGGGCCATGAGGCTATAGACAGGCAGACTGTCCGGCTGGTCGCGCAGCACCTCGCGATAAAGGCTCACGGCTTTTTCGTGATCCCCGCGGGCCATGGCAATACGCGCCTGGAGCACCTTGGCTTCCAAATCCTTGGGCTGGAGCAGGAAAATTTCGTCCAGCACGGATTGCGCACGGTCGTAATCCAAGCGGGAAATGTGAATGTCGGCCAAAGCCCGCCGGGCCGCCAGCGCGGTTTCATCGGGCAGGGACTCCGCACGTTCCTCTTCGGACGGGAGCGGACCAGCCAAATCCCGAGCCTGCTCCACAGCCTCATCCAACCGCCCTTCGCGCCGCAGCAGGTCGATGAAGGCCAGCCGAAGCTGTCCGTCGTCCTCCACCGCCTGGATTCCATCCAGCAGCGCCTGCTCTTCGGCCGCCGTATCCTTGCGCGCACGGTACATACCCGCAAGAGTCAAACGATGCGAAGCCTCGTCGGGGAATGCCTGCACCAAATCCCGGGCCACGGAAACAGCGTCGTCCATGCGCCCGGCTTTGAGATAAAAATCACCGAGCAACCGGCGCATTTCCGCACCCTCGGTTTCCTTCGCCGCCAATGCCTCATACACCTTGCCCGCTTCGTCCATGCGGTTCATGCGGGTCAGGGTGCCGCCCAGCTGGAGATGCAGGTTTCGACTTTCCGGCAATCGCTGCAATGCTTCGCGCAAAATTCGCACGGATTCGTCATTCTCCCCGGCCTGGAGACGCAGCAGGGCCAAAAACGCCCAGGCATCTTCCATCTCAGGCGCTTGTTCCAAAAGCGCCTCGGCCTTGGTCACGGCCGCGTCCATTTCGCCCCGGCGGGACAACGTCACCGCGGCGAGCAACGCGGCTTCGGCATTCTCCGGCTCCTGCGCCAGCACCTCGTCCACCAATCGCTGGGCCGCGTCCAGATCGTTGTTCATGAGGTTCAACCGGGCCAATTCCACCCGGGCCTCCTGTAAGGTCGGATCCTTTTCAACGGCATGCAGGAAATTGTTGAACGCGCCGCGCCAGTTTTCGAGTTTCATATTTATGCGCCCCAGGAGCAATTCGCCGGCAGCGAATTCCTCGTCTACCTTGATGGCGTTGCGAGCCTGCACACGGGCCTCGCTGTAGCGCTCCTGTTCATACAGCTGCCTGGCGCTATCGTAGAATTCATCCCGACGCTCTTCGGGACTGCCGCATCCCGCCACCACTGCCAGCAACACGGCCATGGCCGCCAACACCACGATATTCCGCATGTTCCCTTTGCTTCCCTTGGGCTTGCGTGAAAAAAACAACCCTACAGCGCGCCCTTGCGCCGCAGAACCACGAAAAGCGTTTTCCAGATGATGAAAAGATCGTCCAAAAAACGCCAATTGTCGATATATTGCAGGTCCAGACGGACCACTTCATCAAAATCGTTGATCTTGTTCCGGCCGGAAATCTGCCAAAGCCCCGTGATTCCTGGCTTCATGCTCATACGGCGATAATGCCAATCCTCGTACCGCTCCACCTCATCCAGAGTGGGCGGCCGCGTACCCACCACGCTCATCTCCCGACGGAGCACGTTCATGAACTGGGGCAGCTCGTCCAGGGAGGTGCGCCGCAGGAACGCCCCCACCCGCGTGATGCGGGGGTCGTGCTCCAGCTTGAACATCTGCCCGTCCTTGCCGCCCATGAGATTGCCCTGCCGGAGTTCAGCCTTGCGCGCCTCCGCATCGACATACATGCTCCGAAATTTATACATCTGAAAAATGCGCCGGTTCTGCCCCACCCGGGGCTGGCGAAAAAGCACCGGTCCCGGCGAATCCCATTTAATGGCCAACGCCACAAACGGATAGACCAGCACAAAAAGGCAAAATCCCACAATGCCAACCAAGTAGTCCACCACTGTTTTATAAAACAGTCCGCTGGCATTGATGCGCACCGCGTTCCAGGACAGCGTGGGAATGCCCTGAATGCGTTCCACGGAAAGGGGCATGGGATCTTGCGGATCATACATGGACGGCACCACGCGATAGGAAAGCCCGAGCCGTCGGCACTCCTCGATCATGGGAGCCAGATTCCCATCGCGAGGCAACACGAAAACCACCTCGTCCACGCTGTGCGACCGAACCACCGCGTCAAAATCCGCCACCACGCCTAAATCCGGCACGTCATAGCAGGCATTGGCCGCGTGCGGATCCGGTTTCAGACAGCCCACCACCTCATGCCCCCAGCTGCGCTGCTGCCCCAAGGCCTGCACCATGGCCTGGGCGCGTTCGTCCGACCCCACCACCAGCACCTGTCGGCGGTTGAAGCCCCGTCTGGCCCGACGATCCATATAGACATCAAGCAGGGCGCGGGCCACGAAGAGCGACACGTACAGCAACGCCGCGTAGATGAGCAGAAAAAGCCGGCCGATGTCGTCGTACTTGAGGGCAAACAACGCCACGAACAGGGCGGCGAAATCCACGGTCACCACCACGGCCAGCCGCCAGGCCAGGTTGAACAGGGAGCCGGGCCGCCGGTCGCTGTACAGCCCCATACGACCGATCATGAAGGAATTCACAAACATGAGAAACAAAATGATGCCCACCAGGGCCGAACCGTCCGCCCGCCAGAGGTAGCCGCTGACCAGCCAGCGCAGGTAGGCCGCCAGATACCCGCAGGCAATGACGACCGCCCCCTCCACGAGGATCATGAACGAAATAACGATATGCACCTGTTGGGCGAACACGCGGCTATACTCCCTCAACGTCCCGGCAGATAGGGTCGCAACTCGCGGAACAAATCCGCAGTAAATCGGTCCAGCAACTCTTGGCCCTGCTCGGGCGACTGGTGGGGTTGGAGATACAATTCCACCCGGATCAACGCTCCGTCCGACCGGCCCATGCGCAGAGAGTCCACAACCAG
This sequence comes from Paucidesulfovibrio gracilis DSM 16080, assembly GCF_900167125.1. NCBI lineage: Bacteria > Pseudomonadati > Thermodesulfobacteriota > Desulfovibrionia > Desulfovibrionales > Desulfovibrionaceae > Paucidesulfovibrio > Paucidesulfovibrio gracilis. The sequence continues at coordinate 45,482 of NZ_FUYC01000010.1, read as the reverse complement.
CCAGAGCTTGTTCAGCCATTCACTGGTGATGACCCGGCCCCGCTGCTGGAACCAAAAGTTTGAAATAACCGTGGCCCCCGGCTTTTGGAGCAGCAGCCGCACCACGGGGAATCCCCGGCCGTTTTCGGGCGCCGGGGGCAGGGTCCGTCGGGAAACCAGATCCCAGCCGCCGCCCAGCAAACAGGACGTCGGCGCATGCGCCGTGTGCTCCGTGGTCTGCCGTGCATAGTATGAAACCATGAGATGCAGCCCGTTGCCGGTGTGCTCGTTGCGGTAATTGGCGGTCACGTAGTCGTCGGCCCAGAGTTGATCCAGGATCTCCTGCTCCAGATAAAAGCGCTTTCCCTGCCAGTCTCCCACGCGCAGCGGGAAGGTGGCGAAGGTTTCACGCGGGGGCGCACTCTGCCGATGCAGCAACAGCTCTCCGGCACCCGCGGCCGCCAGCAGGATCATACCGCCCACCAACAACCGTGGCCACACGTTCGGATGCATATGGCAGAAGCGCGCTCCCGGCTCCGTTTGCCGGAGCCGACCATCACGGCTGTCGGGCCGGAGCAGCACGCTGGCCACCCCAAGCAGGCCGATGGAAACCATGTAGACCAGCCAACCGGAAAAATCGTGCAAAAATCCCTGCCCAAACTCGGGGGAGACATAGGCCACCAGAACGCCGGTCATGGCAATGCGCAAGGCATTGGCGAGGATGGTCACAGGCACGGCCAAAACCGTCAGCAGTGCGCGTTTCCACAATTGGGAATGGAAAAACCAGCCCAGTACCAGCCCCATGAGAACGGCGGGCATGAGATACCGCAGTCCGCTGCACGCATCCACCACCTGCAGCTTGGTCACGCCCATGTCGATGATGTTCCCGTCCGCAAAGGCCGGGATGCGCAGCAACTCCAAAAAACGGACGGAAAGCTCCGTGGAAAGCAGGCGCAGGCGAAAAGTGAGCAGCCGGTTGATGAAGGCGGGCAGGGGGACGGCAAAGGCCAACACCAGCAGGGGAAACCAGATCCGCCGCAGGATGGCGAATCCACCGGCCGCGGCGAGCAGGGCGGCCACGGCAAGCCACATGCCTCCGTAGACCAGGGTTTCCAACGAGCCGAGCACACCGGTCAAAAAAAATACGGCCAGTACCAGATGCAGCACAGGCGAAGCCAATGGGCTGCCGGACGGACAGAGCGGGAAATACCGATCCCGCCCCTGGTAGAGCATATACAGAAAAATCGGCGGCACAAGCCAACAATAGGAATTATCCTCGCCACCCCAACGCCAAATCAGGCCGGACAGATGCGGGCCGAACAGCACGGCCGCGCACACGAACCAGAACCCCAACGCCAGCAGCAGCGGTCGATAGGCACGCAGTTTTTCCATTCACTCTGCATATCTGATTTTGTTCGGCAAGACCAGTCGGGCGTGCAGGCAATGAAATCCAAGCCCAACACGGCCAAAGGCAAAGCATGAGCGTGTTCGCGGCACACCGGCAGGGCATCCGCTCAACGCACGTATCCCTTTTGCTCCAGCAACAGCAAAATCTTGCGCGCCGCATCCTCAGGGGCAAGGCCCGCCGTGTCCAGGGCCAAATCCGCATGCTGCGGCGGCTCGAACGGGTCGTCCACGCCGGTGACGCCCTTTTTCAACCCGGCCTTGGCCTTGGCGTACAGCCCCTTGCGGTCCCGGGCCTCGCAGGTGGCCAGTGAGGTGGAGACATGCACCTCCACATAGCCGCCGTACTGGGAAATCAATTCCCGATTGGCCCGGCGCGCCTCTTCATAGGGAGCAATGGGCGCGCAGATGGCGATGCCCCGATTCTTGACGATTTCCGAGGCCACAAAGCCGATGCGGGTGACGTTGAGCACGCGGTGCTCCCGGCTGAACCCCAGTTCGCTGGAAAGATTGCGGCGCACGATGTCCCCGTCGAGAAGCGTTACCGGACGGGTACCCTGCTCCATGAACCGGACGTACAGAATTTTCGCCAAAGTGGATTTGCCCGCGCCGGAAAGCCCGGTAAAAAAAACGCACAGCCCCTGCTCGTGGCGTGGGGGATGGGCGCGCCGCATCTCGTCCAACACCTCGGGAAAGGTGAACCAGGAGGGGATTTCCCGGCCATGCTCCAACAGGATATCCAGCTCCTCGGACGTGGGCGGCGTTTCCACCTCGTCCAATGAGGTATCCTGCGCCGGAACAAAGCATTTTTTGCGGGAATGGAACCGCAACGCATCCGAAGGGACCGGCTCCACCCCGGATTCCGGGGCATATTTTTCCAACAGGTCAAACACGGCGCCCGGCGCGTAGGCCCGGCCACCGTTGAGCGGACGCGGTTCTCCCTGGTCCGGCTCCACGAGAAAATGCGTGCATCCGCAGGAACGCAGAGTCAGCGCCTGAAAAAGCGCTTCACGCGGTCCCGCCCCGCGGCAGGCCAGGGGCAGCAGCCCCAATTCGGCCAAGCCTTCGGGCAGATGCTCGTAAAAGGCACGATGACACCGAACCTTGTGGAAGTGGTCCGCATCCACCAAAAACGGCTGGTCCGCGGCAGGCAGCAACAACAGCCCCGCGTCCGCCCGACGCGCCGCACGCAGCAGGATTTCCCGGTCCACGCGATGCAAGGCGCCGTGTGGATGCGCCCCGAGCACCCTGGCCCAGCCCTGCCGCTGCATCACAGCCCGCCATTCCTCGGGCGAACGGCGCAGGTCCATGGAATCGTGGTGCATGGGCAAGTGCAATCCCAGGATCGTTCCGCCCGCGTACCAAGCGCCGGTTTCTTCAAAAAAACGCCGGACCCCGGCATGAACCGAGGCATCGTCCGTACCGAATACGGCCCGGGCTTCGGCCCGTTTGTCCGGCTGCCACAAATCCTCCACCTCAAGCACAGCCAGGGGAAAACCTTCCTGGTCGTTGAGCACCAGGCGGCCTCCCGGCTCCAGCTTTTCTGCCAACGTCGCGGAAAAATCCAGACACACGGGCAAAGGAATCAGGGAGCCGTCAGGCAGATGCATGCTTTCCAGCACACTCTGGTACTGTGTTTGGTTCATGTAGCCGGAGAGCGGGGCAAAAGCGCCCTGCATGAGCAATTCCAGATCGCAAAGCGCCCGGCGCCCCAAATTCAGATACGGCAGTTGCGGCAGAGCAGCACGCAGTTCGCGCACTTCGGCATCAGGAAGTAAGACAGATGACGGCATGGGGATCCCCCGGGGTTGCTGATCCGGTAACGTGCCAACAGGCGTGGCTTCGGCACTTCGATAGCAGGCTCCCCCTTGCCAGGCAAGCGTGCTCAAGCGTACCGCACGGCCGGCAATGTCATTGGACACCGGCAGGGGAAAAACGTTCCATTCTTTCCACGAAAAACGTTCCAGCCTACGGATTGGGAATCTCCGCCAAGGCCGGAACGTTTCGCGGCAACCGCCACGGCGGGGCTGCCCTCAGCCCTCTGCTACCATTCGTCGGGCATCTGCCAACGAATGCCCATGAACACCTTGTTGCGGTCGTAACTTGTATCGGCCTTGCGATCCTCCACAAGCTCGTAGCTGTATCCCACTTCCCAGGTCCAATGCTCATCCAGGGCATATTCATAGGTGGGGCGCAAGCGATAGTACACGGAATCGCGGTCCCGGATGGTGCCGTCGGACTGGGCCAGGGTCATGAGCGCCTCAAACCGCAGATGGCTGCGCTCGGAGAGCAGATATTTTTCCCAAAGGCGGAACCGGTCGCGGGTCAGGGTTTCACCGCTCAGGCCCACGGTGTTGTCGCGGGAATATTCCACGTATCCATCGGAACGGGGATAATCCCACGCCAGGCGCGTGGATCCGATATATCCGTCACCGTCTTTGTCTACTTGCAACGCGGGCCGATCCACCTGGGTGTTGCTGCGCACGTATCCACCGGTAAAGCTCCAGGTCCAGATCTCGTCGATGTCGTATTCAAACCCGGCGGTAAGGGACTGATCGGTATACTCGCCGTCCCCGTCCGCGTATTCGTTGTCATACAAGGTGCCGCCCACGCCCAAACGGGTGCGGAACCGTTCGGTCCAGATGTAGGTCCAGTCCGCGCTGTAATTGTGCACATCGTAGTCCACGAACTCGTCACGGTCATACATCGTGGTTCCGAACCCGTAGTTCAGGCCCACGAGGTTGCGCTCGGTGACCACAAACTCCAGACGGGTGGAACCGTTGAAACGGCGACGCCCGGTCTTACGCGTGGTCTCGGCCAGCTCCTCGGCCACCTTGTTGATGGTGTAGTCGGTTTCGTAGGAGCCGTTCACATCCAGGCGCACCCGCTCATGCAGCTGATTGCGGGAGGAAAGGGAATAGTCCTGCTCGGTGCGGTCCAGGTTGTCATTGTCGTGCAACCGATACAGAGACACGGAGGCCTCAAGGCGGTTCTTGCTCCGCTCGGTGTTCACATCCACTTGCAGGGCGGGACGCAACCGGTGTTCCACGTCCCCGTCCTTGGTATTGTTCAGGTTGTCGTCATATTGGATACGGTAGCCAACTTTGGGCGTGACGATGACCTGAGCGCTCTGGGCCAGGGCCGATCCGGCGACCATACCCAGCGCTGCCAACAGGATCGTCAACGAGGTCAGAACGCGAAATTGCACGACAAAACTCCTTTCGTTATTACGGCACCACAATGGTATCGTTGGGCCGGAGCAGCACGTTCTGGTACATATCCGAACCCAGGGAAACATCGGTGTAGTCGTATTCGTAGACCTTTTGCTCGGGACCGATGCCACGCACCAGCAGTATGTTGGCGTCGTCGGCAAAGGGGTTGAACCCACCCGCCAAGGCCAGCGCCTGGGTCACGGTCATGGGATGCGGCATGAGATAGACCCCGGGCCGATTCACCTTGCCGATGACGTAGACCTTGGGACTGTTGATCTCCACGATCATCACGCTCACGGGAGTATCCGAAAGGAATTTGGCGTAACGGCGGTCCACCTCGCTACGGATGTCCTCCACGGTCCGCCCCTGGCAGAGCACCTCGCCCACGAGCGGCAGGGAGACATATCCGTCGGGCCGAACCATGACCTGACGGGTCAACGATTCATCCCCCCAGACAAACACTTCCAACACATCCTCGGCGCCGACATGGTAGCCGCCAGGGGCCACGGTCTCGAACATCCGCCGCAGATCCTCGGAATCCCCGGCCTGGGCGGACGGTCCCATGACGGCCCCGCCAAGACTTACGACACACAGCAAAAGCAACACGATGCGTTTCATACTTCCTCCTGGTCCTTGCACTTTTGGGCATGGGGCCGCCGTCGGAACGACGCATCGTCCGGGCGCAAGCCTTGCCGCCGGATGGAGGGAAGCAATTTACGTGCCTACTTTTCCAACACAAGATATCTACAGAATCTCTAAAACCGCTTTACACGATAGACGGATATGTATATTAGATGATTATGGGTAAAATACGGACTGCATTTTTTGCCCAGACACAGGAACACCCTCTCCCCACAGTACGTAAGCTCACCTTTTTCCTGTTTCCTGTTTTTATGGAACGCCTTTTGCTAAGGCATCACGGGGTGAAAGGCTGGCCATTGGTTCGTGTTGAAATCACACAAGAACTGAGGTGCTTCCTGAAACAAGCCACTTAACTTTCAGGGAAAATCCGTAAAGGCCACATTTGACTGCAACCCCAAGGTGCCGCCGATCGCGTTGCCAGAATTTTGACAGAAGCCCGGATTCTCCATGCCAGAAGCAAGGAAACCTGAGGCTGGTGCCAGGAAACGATCGGAATCATTATACCAAAATAATGGTTCCCAGAACAAAGCCGGAACCGCATTCCGGCGCGGGGTGGGAGTATGGAATTTCAAAACGATCTGCAATTTTACCTGCGCGTGTTCAAGCGCAGAAAATGGCAATGCCTTGTACCGGCGGTGGGGGCCATGGTCATCTGTGCCATGCTCGCGCTTTTTCTGCCGTCCATCTACCGCTCGCAAGGGCTGATCCTCATTGAAACGCAGGACATCCCCGAAGACCTGGTGCAGACCACGGTCACCGGACTCATCGAGGAACGGCTCGAAGCCCTGAACCGGACCATGCTCAGCCGCTCCCGCCTGGTGGACATCATCGAGCAGTTCGACCTCTACTCCGCGGAGCGCGGACGGCAGTCCATGAGCGAAATCATCGCCAAGATGCGCGACAACATCCAGGTGGAAATGGTCACCACCGAGGTGCACGACGCCGAACGCGCCCGTTCGGGTACCGCCACCTACGCCTTCACGCTCTCCTTTGACGGGAAAAACCCGGACAAAGTGCTCCAGGTTACCAACCGGCTTGTGTCCCTGTACCTGGAAGCCAACATCAAAAGCCGCGAGCACCAGACCCGCTCGGCCTTTGAGTACCTGGAGGGCCGCCTGGAAAACCTGGACGCCCAAATTTCCGACGTGGAACGCCGCATCGGTGAATTCAAGGAAGAAAACAAATTCTACCTTCCCGAGCTGATGCCCGTGAACATCCGCCTGCTGGACAGGGTGGAGGGCAACCTGCGCTTCAAGGAAGACGACCTGGAAAAAAACCTCACCAAGCAGCAATACTGGACCGGGGAGCTGGCGGCCAAGCCCCAGTATATCCAGGTCCGCACCACGGGGGGCCAGCGTCTGATCACCCCGGAAGAAGAACTGGACCGCATGCGGCGTGACCTGGTGGCGCTCAAAGCCACCAAGTCCGCGGACCACCCCGACGTGATCACCCTGCAAAAACAAGTGGACGCCCTGGAAGAACAGGTCAAATACCGGCAGGACATGGAAGAATATTCCACCGAGCTGGAACAAAAGGAAAACGAACTGGCCATGCTCCTGAAGACCTATACGCCCGAGCATCCGGACGTACGCCGTCTCCAGGCCGAGGTGGACCAGCTCCACGCGGACATCGACTCCCTTTCCGAGCGATTCCTGATCAAGCCCAAACACAAGGAAATGGAGCTGAACCCCCAGTGGGTCCAGGCCAAAAACGAACTGGAAAGCACCAAGATCAACGTTGCGCGCCTGCGCCGCGATGTCGAGGGACTCCTGGAACAACGCGAGGAAATCCAGCACCGCATCGACACCGCTCCCCAGGTGGAAGTGCAGTACAACATCCTGGTTTCCGAACTGGATACCCTGACCACGGAACGGGACGAGCTGCTCAAGCGCATGCTGGCCGCCAAGGAATCCAAGGGACTGGAAGAATCCGGCCTGGGCGAACAATTCACCCTGGTGGATCCGCCCGTGCTGCCGGATAAGCCCCACAGCCCGAACCGCCCCCTGCTCTTTGCCCTGGGATTTGTGCTCTCCCTGACCCTGGGAGCGGGCATCGGCTTCACCGGCCACCTGCTGGACCGCACCGTGCATGATGCGGATGAGTTGAGCGCGATCACGGGAATGCCCGTGCTGGCCGTCATCCCCGTCCTGGGCGAGGGACCGGCGCTGACGAGAATGCAGACCTTCCGAAAACGATTGCTGCCGGTCATCATCCTGGCCGCGGCCGCGGGGCTGCTGCTCTTCCACTTCCTTGTGGAACCGCTGCACCTGCTCGTTATGCGTTTGGTCCAGAACCTCTTCTAGCCGGACGGCGGAAGCGCGAACGACCGCCGGACCCAAACGGGTTCGAGGCGGCACGATCTCTGAGAGGACGATATGAACAAACTCGCCAAGGCCATGTTAAAGGCCGTTGAAACCGATACGCTGCAACCAGCAAGCCGCACCGGAAAACGGGGCGGCAGCTCCAAAACCGTCAAGCTGAACAAGGCGCACATGGCCAGGAACATGGTCATCGGCGGCATCAGCGACCCGGCCGTGCTGGACCACTACAACCTGTTGCGCACCCAGGTGCTGCAACGCACACGCGGCGAAAACAAGAACGTGATCATGGTCACCTCGGCCATGCCGGGCGAAGGCTCGTCGCTCACGGCCGTGAACCTAGCCATCAGCATCGCCCGGGAGTTGAACCGCTTCTCCCTGCTGGTGGATACCCACCTGCGCAATCCCGTGGTGGACAAATACTTCGGCATCTCCACCAAACGCGGACTCTCCGACTATCTCATGGACGATGCGCCCATCTCCGATCTGATGGTCCGCACAGACCTGGACAAGCTGGCCCTGCTTCCGGTGGGACGCACCATCGCGGGTTCCACCGAGATTCTCGGCTCCCCGAAAATGCGCACCCTCGTGCAGGAGATGAAAGACCGCTACCCGGACCGCTACGTGATCTTCAACTGCCCGCCGCTGCTCCGCGTACCGGACGCTCTGGTCTTTTCCTCCTACGTGGACCAGATTCTCCTGGTGGTGGAGGCGGGCCGGACCACCACGCGACAAATCACCCACGCCCTGGACCTGCTCGAACGAGACAAGGTGCTGGGCACGGTCCTGAACAAGGCCCGGGAAACCGTGTAGCCAAGGACGGGCAAGACCATGTACAATCAATTTTTCGGATTCGAGGAAAAGCCCTTCGCCCTTGCGGCCAGTCCCAAGTACCTCTACCTGGGTAAAAGCCACAAGGCTGCGCTGACCTTCCTCAAGTACGGTCTGGTGGACCGCAGCGGCCTGATCCTCATGTCCGGGGAAGTGGGCGCGGGCAAGACCACCCTCAGCCGGTATCTGCTGGACAAACTCCGGCAGGTCAACGCCCTGGAAGTCATCGAGATTCCCAACACCACCCTGGTGGAAGACTCTCTGGTAAACTCCATCCTTCAGGAATTGGGCGTCCGCCTGGAAGGAGGCGAAACAGCCGCCACCCAGGTGCGCATCCTCAACGAGTACCTGCTGCGGCAGCAACGGCGCGACAAGCGCGTCCTCCTGGTGCTGGACGAGGCCCAAAGCCTGCCGGACCGGACCCTTGAGGAAGTCCGCATGATCTCCAACCTCCAGTCCGGGGAGGACATCCTCCTGCAAATCCTGCTCATCGGACAAAACGAACTGCGTCGGCGCATCATGGAGCCGAGCAAGACCTATCTGGCCCAACGCATCGCCGTTTCCTGCCACCTGGCCTCGCTCCGCCCCGAGGAAGCCCGGCCCTACATCGAGCACCGCCTTTCCGTGGCCGGACATCCCAAGCCCTCGTCCCTGTTCTCGGACGATGCCGTGGAAGCCATCCATTCGGCTTCGGGCGGCGTCCCCCGGGTCATGAACATTCTCTGCAACCTCTCCTTGATCTACGCCTTTGCCGACGCCAAATCCTCCATTGACGGGCACATCGCCCAGGAAATCATCCGGGATAAGGCCAAGGACGGCATTTTGCTGACCTCCTCGGGCAAGCTCATGGGACCGGAACAGCCCGCCCCGAGCGCGGAAGTGGAGGCATTGCGGAACAGGATCGACCGGCTGGAACAGGCCGTGCGCCACCTCACACGGCAACTCTCGCGGCAAAAGGCCGTGGCCGGGCAGGTCTGAGTCCATGCCCGTCCGCACCGGCACCCCCCCGGCGTTCCCGCGGCAACCTGGCGCGGCCGCCCCCCGCAGAACCCTGACCATCCGCCGGGTGGTCACGGTCTATGTGGGCGTGGTGCTGGCGATTCTCACGGGCTTTTTGTACGCCGGATTCGGCCTGGACGGATTCCGCGACAACATCCTCACGGTGGCGCTGCTTTACGGCTGCATCGGCCTGTTCACCCTGGTGGTCAACCCGGCGGCCGTGCTGGGCGTGATCTTTGCGTTCTTTCCCTTTTCCTATCAAATCTTCAAGGTTGAAGTAGGCATCATCACCTTCAACCCCTATTCCGCGGGTCTCTTGCTCTTTGCCGGCATTGCCGTGCTGCGGCTGATTTTTCAGCGCGCCCGGCTCAAGCTGACCCTCACGGACCTTTTTCTTGCCGGGGTCTGCGTAGTCTATTTCATCGGCACCCTGCGCAGTCCGGACGTGGTGGACAGCGGCTTTCTAGCCTTCAACTTCCTGTTCCAGCCCGTGGTGGCCTACTATGTGCTGCGGGTCATGATCACCAATGAAGAGGAATACCGTTCCCTGCTGCGCTACATGGTGCTCGGCATGCTCGGATTCGCGGTCATGGCCGTGGCCTTCTGGCTGCAAACCGGGCAACGGGCCATTCCCCTGGGAACCCCGGCCATCAGTACCGCCACGCTCATGGCCTTCGGCGCGTGCCTGGTCATGGGCAGCGACGTGGTGCCGCGCAAGCTGCGCATCCCCCTGGCCCTGCTCTGCGTGGCCGCCATGTTCCTGACCTTTTCCCGCGTATTCCTGGTACTCTCGGTGCTCACGCCCTTCTGCTACCTGCTGATCAAGAAGGGCAAGGCCATCACGCTGTTCGTGGCCTTTTTCGGCGCCTCCCTGCTGGCCACTTTCATGCTGATCATCTACGCCCAGTTCATCGAGCCGGACCAGACCATTTTCACGGCTGAGGAATACCGCACGGAGCAGCGGCTCACCAACGTGGAAAACTGGAAGGACGCACTTTACGGCCGCGTGGCCCAGTTCCAATCCGGCCTGAGTAATTTTTTGGAACACCCCTTCCTGGGCCTGGGACTGTATCGCGGTCCCCAGGTCATCACCCAGCACAACTTCCACGTGGAATGGCTGGAATACAGCGGAGTGGTGGGCTACGCGCTCTATCTGTTTTTTCTCCTCAGCCACGCCGCCCGCATGAACCGATTCGCCCCCCTGGACCATCCCATCCGCTGGCAGCTTCTGGCCACCCTGCTCGTGCTCAACAACTGCCTCTTCAACGGCATCATGCACGGATTCATGCCCCATGTCGTGTTCATTTGCATGGGACTCAGCGAGGCCCGCTCACGGTTTCCGCATCTCCGGGAGCAAGCGGCATCCGAACGTGCCGAAGAATCCCGAAGTCCTGGCCCGAAGCCCGAACCGCTTTCCACGCCGGACCGCTTCGTCGTGCAGAAGGAAACCGGCGAGGAATTATACCGCCGCTATTTTTCATCCTGATCCGCGCCCACGGCTTGCCAAGGGCGGCGGCCCTCCGTATGACCGTGGTGGAGTCAACCAACCATGAGCAACATCGGTGTGTTACACAGTCCAAATTCCCAATCCGATCCGCAAACGCCCTTGCGGGGTCTTTTTTTGGCGCCGGACCGCCATCCGCCCGACCGCGTGGATGTTTCCATCCTTTTTTTTCAGGAAATAGCAGCCCGCGGGCAACGCATCGACTATCTGCTCCAATCCGCCATCCCCGAGACACGGCACCGAATCATTCCCCTGGAGCAGGATGCGGGACGGGTTTTCCTAGCTCCCACCAATCCGGGAACCAGTTTTTTTTCCCGTCTGCACAAACGGCTCATGGATCTGCGCAATGACCTGCGCGTATTCGGGCTGGCCCGCAAAAACCGCTACGACTACATCCAGGTTCGTGACAAATTCCTCAGTGGACTGGCCGGACTGCTGGCGGCCCGACTGACCCGCACGCGCTTTTTTTTCTGGATGTCCTACCCCATGCCGGACGACGACCTGGAAAAAGTCCGGCAGGGCGGAGCGCGTTACCCCTTGCTCTACGCCATCCGAGGCCGGTTCAACGGCTTTTTGCTCTACAAGGTGCTCCTGCCCGCCGCGGATCACGCCTTTGTGCAAAGCGAACAAATGAAACGCGACCTCACGGCCAAAGGCATTGATCCGGCCAAAATGACGCCCGTGCCCATGGGCGTGGCCGATGCCGCCATCCCCGCCGATCCCGGCCAGGAGGAGATGGACCCCGATTGCGTGGCCTATCTCGGCTCCCTGTCGCGCGTCCGGCGCATGGACATGGTCATCCGGGCCATGGCCGAACTGGTGCACCGCCGTCCCGCCACCCGCCTGCTGCTCGTGGGCGAAGGGGACGTTCCCGAAGACCGAAAATATCTTGAAAAATTAGCTCACGAACTGGGAATTTCCGAACATTGCGAATTCACAGGTTTTCTTCCCTTGGAGCAAGCCTGGGCCAGAATACGTTCCGCCTCGGTCTGTCTCTCGCCCTTTTATCCCCTGCCGCTCCTGCTCTCCACCTCCCCCACCAAGCTGGTGGAATACATGGCTCTGGCCCGGCCCGTGGTGGCCACGGACCACCCGGAACAACGTCTGGTGCTGGAGCAAAGCGGTGCCGGGCTTTGCACGCCCTTTGAACCGGAACCCTTTGCCCGGGCCGTGCAAACCCTGCTGGACGATCCGAACCGCGCCAGGGAAATGGGCCGCAAGGGACGGGAATGGATGGTGAACAATCGGGTCTATTCGCGCATCGCGGACCGGCTCCAACAGGTCTATGAACAGCAATGCCGCACCGAATCGGCAGGGGGCAAGGCATGAAATTCGCCTACGTGAAATCCGGCAACACCCTTAAGGAGTATGCGGCACACCGTGACCCGACCCACCCCGGGCAAAGCGGACCCGAGGGGTATCTTCCCCAACTGCTGAGCGTGCTGGACCAGGTTCCCGGACTGCTGATCTCCACGGGGGAACCGCCCGAGGCCGCCGCCCAACCGGGTGCTCCGCTCCATCTGCGCGGCGTGGGCGGGGCAGGCAGTGTGCGGCGGGCCTGCCGTATCTTCACGGCCCTGCTGCGCGAGCGACCCGATGTCATCATTTGCGGCGAACCCTCCCTGGCCCTGGCTGCCTCCACCCTGGCCGCCACCCTGCTGCGCGCCACCTTGATTTTTTCCAGCCACAACGACCTGGAAGCCCGCCGTCCCACGGCCCGCCAACGCCTCCAGGCCCGGCTGAACGCGTTTTGCCTGCGCCGGGCCGCAGCCTGCGTATGCCACGGTCCCTTTCTGACGGACCAGCTGGCCCGCATTCGCGGAGGACAACAGGGGCTGTTCCCGTTCGACCGGGGAACCCAGTTGCCGGACCAATGCGCCGCCCCGGACCCGGACGGTCCGCGCAACGTGCTCTACCTGGGCCGCGTAGAGACGGACAAAGGCGCCTTTGACCTGCTGGAGGCCATGACCCCCCTGCTACGCGACCTGGAGCAGCCACGGCTCGTCTATGTAGGCGGAGGCGGCGGTCTGGCCGACCTGGAAGCCGAGATTCGCAAACGCGGTCTCACGGACCGCGTCACCCTGGCCGGACACGCGCCTCACCGCGACGTGGCCCGCTACCTGGCCCAGGCCTGGGTAACGGCCACCCCCACCCGCACCAGTTTCCCGGAAGGCCGTTGCATGACGGCCGTGGAATCTCTGGATTGCGGCGTTCCCGTGGTGGCACCCCGCTTCGGTCCCTTTGCCTTTTTCATCCGCCACGAGGAAGCCGGGCTGCTCCACGAACCGGACAGCGTGACCGACCTGCGGCGGCAGTTGGAACGGGTGCTTTTGGATGCGGACCTGCGCGAACGGCTCTCGAAAACCGCGCTGCAAACCCGCGCCCAGCGCACCGGCCCGGACGATTTCCCCTCGGCCCTGGCCAAGGCGCTGCGCTTCGCGGGTTTTGCGCTCAAGGACAACACAAAGGACAACGCATGAGCCGGACCAATTATTTCGCGGTATCCTTGGCGCGACGCAAATGGGAACGGCTGCGCTGGGTGCTGGCCCAGGCCCGGCGCGATCTAAGTAACGACATTTCCTGGCAACTGGGCGGCAAACGCCACTTTGCCCAAACGTGGCAACAAACCGCCACGGCCCACACCTGGGTGTTCATTGTGGGCTGCAACAACTCCGGCACCAGCCTGCTCAACGCCCTGTTCGCCAAAAGCGGGCTGGTCTCCACCATGCGGGAGGAAGGCCAATACAATACCCGCGCGCTGCTGCGCATGCCCCTGCGCGGACACGAACGGGTCTGGACCGAAGTATTGGACCGCCTGGAAGCGGACGCCGCCGAACTTCCCCAACGCATGCCCCGGCTGCTGCACGATTGGATGCGCTTTTTCACGCGGCCCCTGCATCCCGTGCTGGTGGAAAAAACTCCGCCCAACATGGCGCGAATGCCCGCACTGGACCAACTGCTCGACTGCCGGTTCATCGCCCTGGTGCGCGACGGATTCGCGGTCTGCGAAGGCATCCGGCGCAAGGCAGGCAAGGATCTGGAGCGTGCGGCCCGCCATTGGGACGCATCCTGCCGCCTGCTCTTGCAGCATCAAACACAGGTCAAACACCTGCACATCGTGCGGTACGAAGACCTGACCGGCCAGCCGGAACAGACCTTGGCAAAACTGGCCGACTTTCTGGAACTCCCGCCGCAACCGCTCCAGGCCGCCAGCCGGGAAAAATTCAACGTTGGCCGCACCGTGGCCGGAACCGGCGCCGAAAACATCACAGACTACAACGCCCCCAGCCTCCAACGGCTTTCCGACCAGGACCGTGAAACCATCCTCCGCCACGCTGGAGACATGCTGCATCATTTCGGCTACCTGCCCGAGCGGAAAACCGATACGGACCAACCATGAGCGCCTCCCCGGCCAAGGCTCCCGGTTTTCTGCGCTCCGTGCTCACCCTCCTGGGCGGCAACGTGCTGGCCCAAGCCGTGAACGTGGGCAGCATCCCCATCATCACCCGGCTGTTCGCGCCGAGCGCCTATGGGGAATTCGCCCTGGCCTTTTCCTGCATCACGGTGCTGGCCGCGCTTTCCCACCTACGCTACAACGTACCCATCATGCTGCCCGAGGCGGAAGAGGACGCCGACGCCCTGACCCTGCTCACCCTGGGCCTGGTCACGGTCTTCAGCCTGCTGCTGGGCATCGTGGTCCTGAGTACGCCTGAACCTCTGCGCGATCTATTGGGATTCCAGTCCACGGCCACCATCCTGCTGCTGCCGCCGGGCTGTCTGTTCTGCGGTTTTTTCCTCACGCTCCAGGTACGCAACCTGCGGCACAAGGGTTTCCACCGCCAGGCCACGGCCCAGGTCGTGGGCGCGGTGGGGAGCCGGAGCGCGGTGATCCTCTGTGGACTGGCGGGCTGGGCCGCCCCGCCCGTGCTGGCGTCCATGAAACCCGCCAGTGATTTTTTGGTGGCCCTGGTGCTGGCCGGAGATCCCCGGCGCGGCTTACGATACGGCGTATTCACACGGGAATCCGTGCGCCGCATCCCGGCCATGGCCAAACGCTACGCCCAGTTCCCCAAATATTGCGGCACGGACCTGGTGCTTTCCCTGAACATGGAGCTGCCCACATTTCTGCTGGCCCTGCACTACGACCCCGTGCGCGTAGGGCTATACAATCTGGCCGTGCGTGTGCTCAAGCAACCCGGCATCGTGGTGGGAACCGCCATCGGCAAGAGTTTTTTCCAGCATACCGCCCAGGAACGCCGTCGAGGACGGGACATCCATGCCTTTGCCCTGCGCGTGCTCGAGGTGAACCTCACGCTCTATCTTTTTCCGGCCGTGCTGCTCTGGGCCTTTGCCCCGGACCTGTTCGGCTTCGTGTTCGGTCCAGAATGGGCCGAGGCCGGGGTGTTTGTGCGCATTCTCCTGCCCGTGTTCCTGCTCACCTTCACGGCCCTGTTCACCGGCACCCTGCTGGACACCCTGGGCTTGCAACGCGAACGTTTTCTCTTCAGCCTGCTGCAAATCACCGTAACCGCCGCGGGCTTCACCCTGGGCGCGGCACTGGACCCGTCGGACAACGCCCACGCCGCCCTGATGGGGCTTTCCGCCGGGAGCAGCCTGACCCTGGCCGTGCGCATGGTCTGGGTCATGGGCAAGGCCGGGGTCCGCGCTCCGGAACTGGCCCGCCGCATTCTGCCGCCCATCCTGGTCAGCGCCGTATTGGGCGCGGGCTTTTTCACGGTCCGGCATCTGCTCGCGGGGCACGCCCTGGCAACACCGGCGGAGATCGGACTTGCCGCGCTTCTCCTGGCCGGGTATCTTCTTCTTTTCCATGTCCTGCGCTTCCGCAAGCTCCTGGCGCAGGCCCGTGAACCATCGAAGCCTTCCGAGGAGTCCGCATGAACGCATCCGTCACCCTGCACATCGGTCTGCACAAAACCGGCACCGCCTCCCTGCAAAAGCTGGTCTTCCCCCGATGTGAAAGCCTGCGCTTTCTTTGCACGGACACCCCGGAATTCGTGCCCTTCCAGCGGTACGCCGGATTCAGCGACCCGATTTATTTTGATCCGAATAAAGCGCGGACAATGATCGATTCCCTCCTGGACACCCGTCGTCCCAACCTGATCAGCAATGAAGGCTTTTCCGGTCCCCTGCACGCCGGGGAACTGGAATTCGGCCTGGACCACCGGGACGCGGTGCTGCGCAATCTTTCCGCCGCCTTTCCGGAAGCCAGGGTCATTCTCACCCTGCGCCGCCAGGACCGGCTGGCCCGCAGCTTCTACCGGCAATATGTACGCAGCGGCGGCACCCGCCGGGCGGACCGCTACTTCGGCTATGCCAAAGGGACCACGGCCCAACCCCTGGTCAGCCGAAACCGTTTCCGCTTCCTGCCCTATGTCCGGCGGGTGGAGGAACTGTTTCCCCAAGGACTGCTCCTGCTCACCCATGAGGCAATGGTCCGCGACCCGGTCCACTACCTCGGGCGCATGTCCGACTTTCTCGGCGTCTCCCTGCCGGATCTGCCCCCGCGTAAGCTGAATCTTTCCCGCCTGGGACCATTCGGCATGGAATGCACCAGGATCATGAATCATTTTTTCCGCAGCTACCTGAATCCCGCAGGCATCCTTCCCGGCCTGCCCATGCGCCGCAACAACCGCCTGGAACTGGTCAGCCCCGTGGCCCTGATCCACGACCGCTGGCCCCGCCCTTACCGCGGCAATGACCCCGGACTCTCCGGCCGCCTGGCCGCACGCATCCTGGAAGAAATGCGGGAGGACAACCAGCGTCTGGATGAGGAATATGACCTGAACCTCAAGGAGTACGGGTACTATTGATGCGTAAAAGGCAGTTGGGAACCGTTGTTCGGCTCGCGCCGCTTCTGGCGGCCCTGGCGTTTCTTCTGGCCACCGGAGATATCTTGTCTCCACGGACGTGCCATGCCGACGCCGTCCACATGCCCCCCGGCGTGCGGCTCATGCCCACGGTGCGCGCCCCGTTTCAGGACGGTCCCCTGGCCCTGGACGCTCCGGTTTCCGACTTCCAACCGGAGCTGACCCGCCTGGGATATCTGGACGTGACCTTGCCGCCCTTCCTTGCGGACCCCACAGGAAAAACCGACACCACCAAGGCACTGCAACGCGCCATCGACCATGCCCGGGATCACCAGCTGGTCTGCTTTTTCCCGTCGGGCATCTACCGTATTTCGGACACTCTGGAAGCCACCCAGCAATACTATCAGCGCAGCAACGGCCAGATCATGGGCGCGCGGTTCTTCCCCTGCGTTCTCCAGGGCAGCGCGGACGGTCCCAGACCTGTCATCGAGCTGGCGCCCTTTTCCCCGGGATTCGACCGGGCCGCGGATCCCAAACCCATGCTCCACTTCCGGGCGCGCAAACGCACCCGCCACGGGGTGGTACCCAACCAATTTTCCTCCAACATCAACTTCAACCAGATGTTGCGCGGCATCGACATACGCGTCGGCCGGGGCAACGGCGGAGCCATCGGCATCCAGCACGGCGGCGCCCAGGGTTCCGGCGTACAGGACTGCACCATCGACGTTCGCAACGGCTTCATCGGCATGCGGGAAGCCTCGGGCGCGGGAGGCGGACAATACGGCATCACCGTACTGGGAGGCAAAATCGGCCTGGACTTCGGCCTTTCCGAACCGGTTCCCACCCTGGTGGGAACACGGCTGATCGGCCAGGAACGGCACGCCCTGGTCTACTCCGGCATGAACACCCTGGTGGCGGCCGGCCTGGAAATCGAAAGCAACGCCCGTGGCCCGCTGATCCGTAGCAAGGCCGTGCGCTGGGGACCGCAGGCCGGTCCCATGAGCATCGTTGACGCGGCCATCCGCATGCCCAAAGGCGGCACCGCCATTGAAGCGGCCCGGCCATTGTATCTCAAGGATGTGACCATTGAAGGCGCCTCCGTGCCGGTATTGCATCCGGACGGCGTGGCCTTTCCCGAGGCCGCGGCCGGTCGGCTGACCATCCGGGAATACGCCCGAGGCGTGCTGCATCCTCCCTTCACCATGAAGGAGCGCGATATGGATCCGGCCACCAACCCCGTGGTGCGCCTGCAAAACCCGGTGTATCTGCCCACACTCGCCGCACTCCAAAACGAGACGCCGCAAGCGTCCCGCCAGAGCGTCCGGGACCGGATTGCCCTGCCCGCATCCCTGGCCGCCGAAGCCTATGCCCCGCCCCGGGACTACCGCGCACTGCTGGCCTCGCGCCAGGCCGAAATCCAGCCGCCCGTGCAACACAAGCAAGGTCCGGGACTGGTCTCGGGATCAGTCATGGACCGCGACCTGGTGGCCGAACACCTTTGGCCTCCCCGCGTTCCACCTCTTGAAATCCCCGGCATTGCCAACGTGTTGGACTACGGCGCCAAGGGCGACGGCCGCACCGACGACACCGCGGCCATCCAACAGGCCATCGACGAACACCCGGATGTTTTTCTGCCCAAAGGCTATTTCCGCCTCACCCGCCCTCTGCGCCTGCGCCCGGACACGCGCCTCCTGGGCGTATCCAAAAATCTTTCCTTTCTTTGTGTGACGGGCAACGAACCCGGCATCGTGAGCACCACCGGTCCCAAGGCCATGGTGGTGACCGCGGACGCCACCCAAACAAGCACGGAAATCGAAAACGTGGGATTCTACCTGCCTGTGGAAGCGGATCGCGTGGCGGCCCTGTCCTGGCGATGCGGCGGTCAGAGCCTGCTCAAGGATATCCTCATCTTCCACCATTCCCTCAAAGGCTTTGACGTAAACGTGAAACGCTTTCCGCAACGGGAGCAGCCCCTGCTCCTGGTGGAAGGACACGGCGGCGGAGCCATCTACAACTACTACCACGAAGACCACATCGGGCAGGGTCCGGGTTATCGACACCTGCTCGTGCGCGACACGCCCGGTCCGCTGCGCTTCTACCAACTGGACATCGAGCACGCCAAAGGCTCCTGGCAAAGCGAAATCCGCCACGCCGGAACCGTGGAAATTTACGGATTAAAAGGGGAAGGACACATGCCCGTGCTCCGGGCAGAAGACGTGCGAAAGCTGGCGCTCTACGGCACCGGAGGCAATGCCGCGGCCAAGCCCGGAACCGTGCTGCTCTCTTTTGAAAACGTGGACAGCCTGACCCTGGCCAACGTTAACTTCTGGCCCCGGCTCACAGCCAACGTGTTCCTGGGCAGCCGGGGCTACCATCCTAAGGATTGGTCTGTATTCCGGGACGTGGCGCCGGACGGCACCGTGCGGCAAAGCCCGCCCCAGGCCATGCCCACGCTCTATCGCCGTCCCTGAACGCCCCCTACGGCTCGTCCCGCCGCCAGGTGAGCAAGCCGTGGTCCACGAATCGGTATTCCGCCAGCCGCACGTCGTGAGATGCCAAGGCGTCGAGCACCGCGTACCGGCTCACCCCCGGGCAGTAGAGCATCATAAATCCGCCGCCGCCCGCGCCGGAAATCTTGCCGCCCAACGCCCCGGCCGCAAAAGCGTCGTCAAAGATGCGGTCAAGCCGGGGATTGCTGATGATATCCGAACTCTGTTTCTTGCTTTCCCAACCCTGGCGAAGCACCCGGCCGAATCCGTTCAGATCCCCGGTGAGCACGTGCTTTTTTATCTCCGTTGCCACGCGCTTGACCCCGTGCAGGGCTTCCAGCCGCGCCGGGTCGTTCTCCTGCACAAATCGTTTCTGATCCTCGATGATGGTGGCGGAGTCGCGGCTCACGGACGTATAGAGCAGCAGCAGGTTGTGCTCCAGTTCGCTGACGATCTCCTGCCGCACGCGCAACGGGTTCACCAGCGTGGAACCTTCGCGGTGAAATTCCATGAAGTTGAATCCGCCGAACGTGGCCGCGAACTGATCCTGTTTGCCCCCGGCCAGCCCCAGGTCCACGCGCTCGATGTCATAGGCCAGTTCCGCAATTTCATACGGTCCCAACGGTAGTTGCAGCCACTCGCAAAACGCTCCCACAATGGCCACCACCAACGTGGAGGACGAACCCAGCCCGGATCCGGGAGGCGCGTCCACGGCCGTGGTCAGCCGAAAGGACAACGGGCGCTTGGCAAAGTCGCGCACCATGCGGTTGTAGACCCCGGCCAACAGGCGTTGGCCTTCACCGGGTTCCACGCGTTCGGCCGCGGCATACCGAAACCGCCTGCCCCGGTCCATGCTCTGGAATTCCACGGTACCATCGTCCAGGGGTTCGACGGTGGCGTGGGCAAAGCGGGAAATGGTGGTGTTGATGATGGCGCCGCCAAACCGGGACGAATAGTCCACAATGTCGGTGCCGCCGCCGCCCAGCCCGAGACGCAGAGGCGCTTTGGCGCGGATGTACGTGGGCATGGTTCCTCCTTGGTTATCTGGAGATGCGTCCGCTACGCTCCGAGGCTCCGCGGGCTGGCTGTCAGGCAAGCACCTCGCGCACGCTGTCCAGCAGGCTCTGGGATTCCGGGTCGTAGAGCGCGGCACGGGATAACCCGGCCCGCTTTGCAGCCTGCACGTCCTTGGGCGAATCCCCGATCATGGCGCTATGCAGGGGATCAATATTCCATTCCTCCATGGCGCGCAAAAGCATTCCCGGTTCGGGCTTGCGGCAGGAGCAGCGCCGGAGATACTCTTCCCGGGCCTCGCTCGGATGATGCGGGCAATGGTACACCGCGTCGAAATGCGCGCCATGGCGCAGAAGCTCCCGGTTGACCCACGCCATGAGCGCCTGGAATTCCTCCAGCCCGTAATACCCCCGGCCAATGCCCGACTGGTTGGTGACCACCACCACGAGCATACCCCGATCATTGGCATATTTCACGGCTTCGCGCGCGTCCCGGCACCACTCCCACTGCTCCCGGGAGTGCACGTACCCGTGGTCCACGTTGAGCACGCCGTCCCGGTCCAGAAACAACGCGGGTTTGCGTCGCCAGGCCGGAACGTCCTGTCTGGCCCGTTCCAACTCCTCGGGAATCCCAATATCAATAAAAAAACCATCGTACGGCACTGCTCCAAGCCGGGACCGGGCAGCCAAGGCCGGAAAAAGATCATGCTCCAGGGAAGCGGGACCATCGGGCAACGCTTCCACAATTTCGCGGTTCAACACATACACCCCGCCATTGATCCACCCGGACCCGCTACGCCCCTTTTCCGCAAAGGAGACCACCTTGCCGTGGCGGGTCTGCACCGCCCCGAACCGGGCCACGTCCGGCACGCGCCGCAAGGCCAGGGCCGCTCCGCCGTTGGCATGCAGTGCCAGATCCGGATAGTTGACGTCGAACAGGCTGTCCGCGTTGAGCACAAAAAAAGATTCCTGCAACAAGGGCAAACAGTTGCGTAATCCACCCCCCGTCCCCAGCGCCGAGGGTTCGCGCACGAAGCGCACCCGGGTGCCGGGAACAGGCCGGGACCGCATGGCCTGCTCCAGCCGATCCGCCAAATGGCCGCAGGACACCACCACATCGCGAATTCCGTGCCGGGCCAGATTCCAGACCATATGCATGACAAACGGCTCACCGCCCACGTCCAGCGCGGGCTTGGGCAGCTCCCGGGCCAATTCGCCCAGCCGGGTTCCCCGGCCCCCGGCCAGCAACACCGCTTGCGTGACGATATCGCTCATTATATCCTTTCCCGCCTCATTGTTCGGTTTCCGTTTGCGAGCGCCCATTGCGGAGCCGCCGCCGTTCCCGCAGGATCATGGCCGGGAACGCCACGGCATCCCGGGCATAGCGGCGCACCAGCCGCCGGGGCTGGGAAAGCATGCGGTGCAGCCATTCCAGAGCCAGAACGCGCATCCAGCGCGGCGCACGGCGTTGCTCCCCGGCTAAAAAATCAATGGTGGCCCCGGCGCACACCGCCAACTTCACGTTCAAACGCGGCGCATGGGCATGAATCCAAATTTCCTGCTTGGGCGCGCCAAGCCCCAGAATCAACAGATCCGCGCCCGAGGCGTTGACCTTACGCACCAGACGTTCATTCTCCGCCGGATCCAGATGAAAACCAAACGGGGGGCTGTCCACGTCCACCACCCGTGTGCCGGGATAGCGTGCATGGATGCGCTCTGCCGCCCGGACCGCCACGCCCGGAGCCGCGCCCAGCAAAAATACCCGCAAAGAATCCGCGGGATCGGCCGCCGCAAACAAGGCCGGAATCAAATCGCTGCCCGTGACCCGTTCCGGCAGGGCTTGTCCCAAAATCCGGGAGGCCCAGACCACGGGATTGCCGTCCGCGGGCACCAGGTCCGCAGCCTGATACGCGGCCAACAGCTGGGGATTCGTCCCGGCCTGCACCGTGGTATCCACATTGGTGGGGGCCACATAGCGCGCTCCTTTGCCGGTCCGGGGCGCACGCAGCCAGGTCCGGCACAGCTCCAGGGTCTGCACACGGTCCAGGTTGGCCAGGGGCAGGCCGAACAGATTCACGGTCGGGACGGAAACAGATTCTTCAGGCTTGGAGCACATGGTCGTATACCTCGGCCACACGGCGGGCCATGACGCGTTCTGAAAAATGTTCGGCATGCCGCTCCAGGGCGGCCCGCCCCATGCGCTCGCGCAAATCCCGATCCCGGGCCAGCCGGACCAATTCCCGGGCCAGCGCCTGGGCATTTCCGGGCGGCACCAGCAGGGCTTCCCGCTCATGACGCGCTGCCTCGGGAACGCCTTCCACGTCGGACACCACGCCGGGCAATCCGGCGGCCATGGCCTCCAACAACACCATGGGCATGCCCTCGCCATACAGACTGGGCAGGGTAAAAATATCCATGTGCGTCAATTCCGACGGCACATCGCTTTGAAAGCCCCGCCATTCCACGGCATCCTCCAGACCCAAACGGACGCAGCGTTCCCGGATCATGGACTCGTATTCCGGAGTCTCGAACCGTCCCACGGCCCGCAACGTGGCGCGCACGCCCGACTCCCGAACCAGGGCCAGAGCATCCAGCAGACATTCCAGCCCCTTGCGCGGGCGAAACAAAGCCACTACCCCCAGGACCGGATCATCCGCATCCCGAACCGCACCAGGCCGGGGATGCCGAGGTACGCCGTTAGGAACCACCACGATGCGCCGTTGGGGAATGCCCCAGGACGCGGCCCAATGTCCCAGACTTTCGGATACCGCGATGAACCGCCGTGTCCCGCTCACGCTGATACGTTCGGCCACGGCATTGATCCAGTTGCGAAGCGGGGTTTGCGTGTCCCGCGAGGTAGGGCTGTGGATATGGTGCACCCGGGGCAGACCGGTCCGCACGGCGGTCGCCGCGCCGAGCATGGCGCTGCGGGGCGTGTGGGTATGCAGCAAACGCGCATCCAGCCGCCGGGCCAGTTCGGCCACACGCCGCGAACCGCGCAGATCAAACCGCGACCCCATGGGTACCTCGTGGACAAGCTCTTTGGGACAAAAACAGCGCTCCCGAAACAACACCGGCTTGACGCAGGCAAAATGCACCTCATACCCAAACTCGGGCAGAGCCATGGCCAGATGGTCCTGAACCCGCTCGGCCCCGGCATAATGCTCGCCATTCACCAAATGCAGAACTCGAATACGCATGCTTGATCCACCGCTGAATTGATGTGCCGCGGGCAGTTGTTCCAAGGCGGGCCGGGGATCGATGCTCCCGACATCGGCCGCCGCCCGGCATCCTCCCCGAATATGACACCATTTGCGTCCTTCGTCGAGTCCGGGCCGCTCCTGGGCCGATGCTTCCGCTTTACACCCGCGCCGGGGCGCAGTATCCTGCCGCCATGTTGGAAGCCTTTCATCTCCTGGCCGAAGAGCGCATCCGCAAGGCTCAAAAGGACGGTCAGTTCGACAACCTCGAAGGCGCGGGCCGCCCCCTGGAACTGGAAGACGACTCCATGATCCCCCCTGATCTGCGCATGGCCTACAAAATCCTGAAAAACGCGGATTGCCTGCCCCCGGAAATGGAAGAACAAAAAGAAATCCAACGCGCCCTGGATCTGCTCGACGACATGCAGGACGAACAAGAGCGCTACCGTCAAATTCAAAAACTCAATCTGCTGGTTTCCAACCTCAACGCACGTCGAGGCCGGGACATGAGCCTGGAACGTTCGGATCCGTATTATCAGCGGCTTGTGGAGCACATCTCCGTCCGCCCCCGCGTCGGGGACGCCCAGGACAAACACACCACAGAATAATTCTCCCGCCATTGCCATACCCCGTGTTTTGGCCTATTCTTGGCAGGCTCTCCGCCGTCAGGTTCGTCCTCCTTCTCCAGGACGGCCCGAACCCGTCGGCTGGGGATCCGTGGCCGCACCAATGCCAGGAGGGGCATCACGCGGCCCTTATGCCGGGGTATGCCCACACTCCGGCATGCCAAGGGAGGATGGACACCATGCGACTCGTGACCCGTGCCGACTTTGACGGCCTGGCCTGCGCTGTGCTGCTCTCGCAGGCCGGTCTCATGGACGACCTGCTTTTCGTCCACCCCAAGGACGTGCGGGACGGTCGGCATTCCGCCGATTCCAACGACATGGTCTGCGGCGTGCCGCATATTCCCGGCTGCGGCTACTGGTTCAACCATCACAGCTCGGAAATTTCCAGCCTGCCTGACGCCCCTTCCTTTCAAGGTGCCGTGCAACCGGCTCCAAGCTGCGCCCGACTGCTCTGGGACCATCTCGGCGGCGAGGACCGCTTCGGGAGCGTCACCGGTGAAATGCTCCGCTACGTGGACAAAGTGGAATCCGGCGACCTGAATCTCACCGAAATATTGCACCCCGGAGGATGGGTGCTGCTGGGCTTTCTCCTGGATCCCTGCACCGGTCTGGCAGGCGGGAAAGGATTCTCCACGCCTCACGCCCAATGCCTGGAAACACTCGTGCATCTCGTCGGGTCCATACCCGTTGCGGAAATTCTGCAACAGCGCGACATGGCCCAACGCGTGAAGCGGTATTTTGCGTCCGAAGCATCCTTCCGGGCCATGCTGCTGCAAAAAATCGTGGTCCGCGAAAACGTGCTCATATTGGATGCACGGGCGCTTGACGATCCTCCTCCCGGCAATCGCTTCACCATGTATTCCCTGTACCCGGAATGCGACGCCTCCATTGAGGTGCGGCGTGCTGCGGACCAAAACGAAACCGTCATCACCGTGAGCCACTCCATCCTGAACCGCACCTGCGTCACGGATGTCGGGAAACTCATGCTCGGCTTCGGCGGCTGGGGCCACCCGCGCACAGGCACCTGCCATGTGCCGGAACCTCGGACAGAAGACATGCTGGAAACGCTCCTGCAAGAGCTACGTGCAACACAGCCGCCCCCCTCCCCAGACGAGGAGCCGGACTCCGCCGCACAGCGGACAGCCAAGAGACGCACCGCCCGCGCCAAGCACAAAAACACTGCCGCGCCATCGGCCGAGAGCGCCCGGACCTGATACCGAATCCTCTTTCCAAAGCGGGTGGGCTTCTGCTATGTGGCTCCTTCACCCAATCCCCCGCCGAGGAGCCGCATGAATACCTCCACCGTCAAATCCGACCTGCTTTTGCTGACCACCGCCCTGATCTGGGGAACCGCCTTTGTGTTCCAAAAAACCGGCATGGACCACCTCGGCCCTTTTGCCTTCAACGGCATCCGCTTTGTGCTCGGCTCTCTGGCTCTGACCCCCCTGACCCTGATTTCCCTGCGGCGATCCGCTCCCGTGGAATACAAACCCACGCCCGGCCTCACCACCTACCTCAAAGGCGGCATGCTGGCCGGGGGCGCGCTGTTCGGCGGCGCCGCGCTCCAGCAGGTGGGCATCGTCACCACCACGGCGGCCAATGCCGGATTCATCACCGGACTGTACGTGATCCTGACCCCGCTCATGGGCCTGTTCTTCAGGCAACGGCCCGGCTGGGGTACCTGGGTGGGCGGGGTGCTCGCCGTGGCCGGACTCTACCTGCTCTCCGTGCACGGCAGCATGTCCATCTCGCAGGGCGATCTCTACGTACTGGTGGGAGCGTTTTTCTGGACTGCGCACATGCTGGTCATCGGCTGGCTGGCACCCAAGATGAATCCCATCGCCCTGGCCCAGGCCCAATTCATGGTCTGCGGCCTGCTCAGCATGGCTGTGGCCCTGCCCCTGGAAGAGATTCCTTTGGAAGGCATCCTGGGCGCGGCAGACGCCCTGCTCTATTGTGGATTGATGTCCACCGGCGTGGCCTACACTCTCCAGGTGGTGGCCCAGCAAGAGGCCGACCCCGCGCACGCCTCCATCATCCTCAGCCTGGAAGCCGTGTTCGCGGCCGTGGCGGGCTGGTTTCTGCTCAGCGAGGTGCTCGGCCTGCGCGAAATTTCCGGCTGCGCGCTCATGCTCTGCGGCATGATCCTCTCCCAGCTGCGTCCCTGACCAAAACCGGACGTTTTCCGGCCACGCACCCAAAGAAACGGCTCCCGAATTTCTCGGGGAGCCGTTTTTTCTTCATTACAGCAGCCTGCCCGCTATAGGAAGGCGTACACTGCGGCCAGTCCGGTCAGGGACATGGTGATGGTGTAGGGCAACGCCAGCATGACCATTCTGCCGTAGGAAAGGCGGATCACCGGCGCAAGCGCACTCGTCAGCAAAAAGAGGAACGCGGCCTGCCCGTTCGGGGTGGCCACGGACGGGATGTTGGTTCCCGTATTGATGGCCACGGCCAGCTTATCGAAATGCTCCATGGTCTCACGGACCACAGGAGCCACGTTGTGCGGCAGGGTAGCCAGCACGTCGGCCCGGGCCACATGCGGATCCGTAAGCTTACTCATCAGTTCCTGACCGGACATGCCGATGCCCTGAATGGAACCGAGCAGATGAATAAAGTGCAGCTTGGTTTCCGAGATGTAGACCGTGGCCACGAACACATTGTCCGAAATGGACGACAACAGACCATTGGCCACGTAGTAGGCCGCCAACTGGTCCTGCCCGCTGAGGCTCAGTACATATTCGATGATCGGAGCAAACAATTCCTGGGAATGAATAACCGCCACGATGGAAAAAAACACCACCAAAAGAGCGGTAAAGGGCAGAGCTTCCTCAAAAGCGTGGCCCAGCCGACTTTCCTCCACAATGCCGGTAAAGGCCGTCAGCAAAATAATCACGGAAAGACCGATCAGGCCCACCGCCGCCAAATGCAGAGCCAGAGCCGCAATGAGCCAGCAGCCCACACACATCTGGATGATCAGCTTGAGCTTCCCTCTTTGCCCCTGCTCTTCCTCCATCTTAACGGCGGTTTCCAGCAGAAAGGAACGGATGTTTCCCGGCATTTGATATCCGTAGCCAAAGACATGGAACTGTTCCACGGCCAGGCAGGTCAGCAGTCCTACCCCCAGTACAGGCAGGGTCACGGGCATGGCGTGCAAAAAAAACGGGATGAAATGCCAGCCCATTTCGCCCCCCACCAACAGGTTCTGCGGTTCGCCCACCAGGGTACAGACCCCGCCGAGGGCCGTACCCACCGCGCCGTGCATCATCAGGTTGCGCAAAAAACCGCGAAACGCCAGCAACTCTTCCCGGTCCATGTCCTTGACCGCATCATCGGACCGGAGGTCATGCACATCGTCGTTGCTTCTGCCGGAAATAAACCGATGGTAGACGTTGTAAAACCCATACGCCACGGCCATGATCACCGCTGTCACGGTCAAGGCGTCGAGAAACGCGGAAAGAAACGCTCCAGCCAAACAAAACATCAAGGAAATAGCTTTTTTGGAGCGGACTCGAACCAGGATACGGGTAAAGGTGAACTGCAAAAAATCCTTCATGAAATAAATACCCGCCACCATGAAGATCAGCAGGAGAATGACCTCAAAATTTTTGAGCGCTTCATGGTACACGGTTTCGGTCGAGGTCATGCCCATGATGACCGCTTCGATAGCCAGCAACCCTCCGGCAGGCAGAGGATAACACTTCAACGCCATGGCCAGCGTGAAGATGAACTCGGCGATGAGCGCCCAGCCCGCGACAAAGGTTCCCGCCGTCAGCACCAGAATCGGGTTGACCACCAGGAAACAAAGCAGCGTAAGCTTGTACCAGCCGGGGGCGTTGCCCAAAAACGTTTGTGCAAACAGTCTAGCCAGCGGTGTTTTCATTGTGTTCTCCTTGAACGCAAACAAGACGCAAGCCCTGCCGGGGCGGGAGATCCCGCCACGCACGGGGCGTCGCATCCAGAAAGAGTGAATCTCGTAATCTGTTGGAGACGGTGTCCTTGATATCGAAAAGGGATGCCGGAGAGACCCGGCACCCCGCCACGGTTTTAGTAGAACAGCATCAGTGCGGCGATCATGACGACCATGTAGATTACGGTCATGCCGACGCCGCTCCGCACATAGTCAATGGTCCGATACCCTCCGGGACGCATGATCAGCGCGTTGACCTGGTGGGTGGGCAATACAAAGGTGTTGGACGCGGCCACGGCCACAGTCAAGGCGGCCACCCGCGGATCCACTCCGGCCCCCAGGGCCATGTTCATGGACAGCGGAACCAGTAAAACCGTCGCGCCCACGTTGGAGGCCACCAGGGTGAAGAAGGAGGTCAGGATGCCAATGACCGTAAGCAGAACCACGGGGGTCGGTGTCCCCAGGGTCGCCATGATGGAATCCGCAATATATTTTGCGGCTCCGGTGTTCTCAAAGGCCATGCCCAGGGGAATGAGTCCGCCGAGCAGAAACACGGTCATCCAGTCCACGGACTGATAGGCCTCGTCAATGGTAAGGACTCTGGTCAGCACCATGCCCAACGCGCCCGTGAGCAACGCAATGGAAAGCTGGATGTGAAAGCCGAGGATCAGCGCCAGGGAAACCGCCAGCCAAAGCAAGGCCAGCTTGGCTTTCTCCGTGCGCAACAGCTCACCCTTGACCTCTTCGGTGAAAACCAGGTCGGGCAGTCCCTTGATCATGTGGAACACTTCCCAGCGACCATGCAGCAGCAGAGCGTCACCGGCCTCGATGACGATGTCGCTCAACCCGCTGACAAAAATCTTGTCCCCACGGAAAATAGCCAGAGGGGAAACCTGGAACCGTTCGCGGATGCGAAGTTCGGCAAGGGTTTTGCCCATGAACTCGGACCGGGGAGTGACGATACCCTCCAGGATTCCCGCGTTGTTCGGCGACATGGCTTCGGCAAAGGTGGTCAGCTCAGGTTGCATCGCCCAGCCAAGATCATTGGCCATGTGTTCGACAAACTCCTCTGGCCCGACCATCACGAGATGGTCGCCAGGGCGGATGACCTCATCCGGTGAAGGAGCGAATATCTGCGTCTGGCCGTTATCGCGGGAAAGGGCCACCAGGGTGCAGAAATAAATGGGGCGCAGATCCAAGGACCGCAATGAGGCATCGTTCTTCCAACCCGCGGGTACATGCAGCTCGTAGAGCGAGCCGATATTATCGTAAGTAGCCGTAAGGACGGAAGACATGGGACCGGAGCTTTCCTCCTCGGAACGGGTGGGAAGAATGAACCGGCCGAAGAGAATGAAATAAACCAGTGCGGCTCCAATCAGCAGCAGGCCGATCGGAGTGACGCTGAACAAGCCGAAAGACTCGTACTTGGTGCCTCCGACCACCATCAGATCGTTGAGCAAAATCAACGGACTGGAGCCGACCAAGGTCAGACACCCGCCGATGATGGCGCAGAACCCCATGGGCATGAGCAGCCGTCCGACCGGAACGCCGGTCTGGTTGCCGATCCGCTTGGCCGCAGGCAAAAAGAGCGCGGCCGCGCCGATGTTCTGCATAAATCCGGATATGACGGCCACGGTTCCGGAGATCAAGGTCATGATCCGAGATTCGCTTTTCCCGGCGAACCGCAGGATGACTCGGGCCATGGTGTTCATCACGCCGGTCTTATCCAACCCCGCGCCGATGATGATGACCGCGATAATGGACACGACCGCGTTGCTGGATAGGCCGCTGATGGCTTCCTGTGGGGTTACCAACCCGAGCAGGGGCAGGATGACCATCATGATGATGCCGACCACGTCCACGCGAACCCATTCGAAGATGAACAACAGCACAGCAAGAGCGAGCACGGCAATTACCGTTATAATTTCAGGCGTCATAGTATATCCTTCAGGCATGTTTGCGACGTTGCCGGCGCATTGCTATTTGGCCTGCAACGTCGCTCGCGTGTAGACGGGAATGGTGCTCCGGCTCTGGCAGACGGCTGCGGAATCGTCCATGACGTAGCGGAACGGTTCCTTCTCATGCAGTTGGGCCACCACAGTACCCTCTTTGCCCTGCCGTACTTCGTGGCTGAAGTTCAGTCCCGCATCCGATGCCTTGCAGGAAAAATACTCAATATTCTTTCTCGCTTCATCGGAAAACGCTGCAAAATCCCGCCCGGACTCGTCCAGGTTCAACGCCACAAGGGAGCTGCGGGTTTTGCTCGCCATGGAGATGGCATAATCGGCAATGCCGCGTGAGAAGCTCCGCCCACGGCACACAACGAGAATTTTGCACTCAGGCTGATCACAGCGAACGGCTTCGGTGGTCAGGGGCGCTTCGGTGACCATTTCCTTGCGGTTCCGGCCAAACCGTTTGAAAAATGTCTTCATCGAATGTTCTCCCGATTTCTCAATGAGGTAGGCTTCGCGACAGACAACCCATGCCCCCACGTGACAAGTGTTGCAATGCTTCATGGATGCAGCATCGTAATACGTATCCACCGCTTTTTTCACTCCACTGAAGAGGGTCATGCGTCACTCCTTAGCGCTAAAGGTTGGAGATGTTGCCTCTTGCTGCCAGGAGTTAATCAAGACGCATGCCAAAACGTAACAGCATCTTAACCTACTGATAAAACATAAAGAAAACGACACGCCCCACAAAAATGTCCCTCCAAACGATGCATTTTGCAACACCGCTGTTCTAATCGGTCTTCAAACGGCAACACCAGCGCGGCTCCGTGGCCACGACTCCATGTTGCACATTGCAACGTCCTGCAACAAAGAACAACGCAACATGCCCTGCCGGAAAGCATTCACCCTGCCTGCGGACACGGAATGCGCCCCCGCAAAGGCTCTTTTTCCACGGCCCGATCCCGACGGGAAAAAGGATTCCGCAGTTCGCAACGTGTTCTTTCATTGCCCAAAGTGTCCCAATCCAACGCGAGAGAAGTTCGCGTTGCGATCTGCAACCTTAACAACCTCTTGACGGCGTGGTATGTTGGAATTCCGTGCTGCTGCGGCCGCTGCCCCGCCATGAACCGGGCAGTCATCACTGTTGGAGGCAAACACCTATGCTGGGATGGTTCGGCAAAAAGCAATCGCAACCGCCTGCCGGGACGAGGCAGGAACGATCTAAAAAACCGAAGGAAGTTCCTAAAACGGTTACCCCTTCCGCACACGACTCACTCCGGGAGCGTGTCGAGTCTGCGGGACTCCCTACCGAACCGCTCGAAGCGGCACTGGCCGAATGCGACAGACTCGACGCCATGGACCCGGCCTCTCCGGAATACTCCATCAGTTGGAACTATTTGGAGTACATCCTCTCACTGCCCTGGGACAAAACCACCCGCGACGACCTGGACATCCTCCGCGCCGAAGAAGTGCTCAACGCCCGCCACCACGGACTTCAACGGGTTAAGGACCGCATTCTGGAATTCTTGGCGGTAAAAAGTCTTCGGGGCGTTCACACACCGCGCATTCTCCTCGTGGACGACGAACAAATCGCCAGGGAAAATCTGAGCATCGTTTTCGAAGCGGACGGGTACGAGGTGCAAGCCGTGGGCAACGGGCTTGAAGCCGTGGCCGCCATGGAAAAGAAACCGGCCGACGTCGTTGTTTCCGACCTCAAGATGGAAGGAATGGACGGTATGGAGCTGTTGCAGGTTTTGCGGCAGCGCTGGCCGGACACCAAGGTGATCATGCTCACCGGCTACGCCACTGTGAAGACCGCGGTGGCCGCCATGCGCCGGGGAGCGGACCAATACCTCGGCAAACCCGTGAACCTGACCAAACTGCGGCAATACGTATCCGACCTCTATAAGCAAAGCTTGCGGGCGCAACATCTGCATGGCCCGGTGCTTTGTTTCACCGGTCCCCCGGGCTTAGGCAAAACCTCCATAGGCAAGGCCATTGCTGAAGCCATGGGCCGGAAGTTCTTCCGCCTCTCCCTGGCGGGTCTGCGCGACGAAGCCGAATTGCGCGGCCATCGAAGAACCTATGTCGGAGCCATGCCAGGCCGCATTCTGCAAGGCATTCGCAAGGTGCAGTCCAAAAACCCGGTCATCCTGCTGGACGAGGTGGACAAGGCGATTCAGAACTTCCAGGGCGATGCCACGGCCGTGCTCCTGGAGATGCTCGACCCTGAACAGAACCACGCGTTTGTGGACAACTACATGGGGTTGCCCTTTGACCTCTCCGGCGTGCTGTTCATCTGTACGGCCAACACGGTGGAACGGCTGCCCGCTCCGCTCCGGGACCGGCTCGAAGTCATCGAGTTTTCCAGCTACACCCCTCAGGAAAAGCGCTACATCGCCGCCAACCATCTGGTCCCTGACCAACTCGCCCAGCATGGGCTGGACGACCGATTGGTCACGCTTTCCCCGGCGGCTGTGGAACTGATCGTGGGTGGATACACCCGCGAGGCAGGGCTGCGCGGACTGCGGCAACAACTGGCTTCCCTGTGCCGCAAGCTGGCCAGGCGCGTACTGACCAACGGCAAGGATCAAGCCGTGTCCGTTGATGTGGACACCGTGGTTCAACTCCTGGGACCGCCGCCTTTTGCGGCTACGGCGGCACAGGCCAATCCCAAGGTGGGTCTGGCCACCAGTCTGGTCTGGACCGAAAATGGCGGGGAGATAATTTTTGTGGAAGCGGCGGCCATGCACGGCAACAAGCAGCTCTTCCTGACCGGCTCTCTGGGAGAGATACTGCGCGAATCCGCCCAGACCGCCTTGAGCTACATCCGTAGCCATGCCCGGGAATATGCGATTGATCCGATTTTTTACAGCACCGCCGACATCCACGTCCACATTCCGGCCGGAGCCGTGTCCAAAGAGGGACCGTCTGCGGGCATGGCTATCACGCTTGCCCTGCTTTCATTGCTCACCGGACGCCCCGCTCGCCAGGACGTGGCCTCCACGGGCGAGCTTTCCCTGCTGGGCGAGGTGCTCCCCGTGGGCGGCATCCGTGAAAAACTCATGGCCGCACAGGTCTCCGGGCTTTCCGTGGTAATCTTGCCCCAGGGCTGCGCCCCCCGGGTGCAAAGCTTGGGAAAAGACGTGGTGGGAAACTTGGATATCCGCTTTGTTTCCACAATAAACGAAGCCGCCGACATCGCCCTGTGCGACACGGCTATTCCAGACCGAACCGCTTGATCTTCCGCCAAAGAGACACCCTGTCGATACCGAGGACGCGGGCCGCCTGCGTCTTGTTGCCACCGGAAGCGGCCAGCACCTTGCGGATGTGCGCTTTTTCCACACCTTCCAGAGTGGAAAATGACGCCTCGGTCCGGGCGTTGCCGATCTCCACCGGCAACAAATCCGGGGTAAAGGACGGCCCCTGGCCCAGAGCCAAAGCGCGCTGCACCAGGTTCTCCAATTCCCGCACATTACCCGGAAAGGGATAACGCATCAAAATGTCCAGCGTATCCTGGGCAATGGAACGCACGGTTTGCCCGGGCTGGCGGTGCTTTTCCAAAAAATGACCAATGAGGATCGGGATATCCTCACGATGTTCCCGCAGGGGCGGCGCCTGGAGCGTGACCACATTAAGCCGGTAGTAGAGATCCTGGCGAAAGGTGCCGCGTTCCACCAATTCGCGCAGGTCGCAGTTGGTGGCCGCCACGACACGGATGTCCACCGGAATTTCCTTTACCCCGCCCACGCGCAAAAAATTGCGTTCCTGGAGCACCCGAAGCAGCTTGACCTGCATGGTTAGCTCCAGCTCGCCGATTTCATCGAAAAAAACCGTCCCACCGTCCGCGGCCTCAAGAATGCCTTTTTGCCCCCGGTTCGCCCCGGTAAAGGCTTCCTTTTCATGTCCAAACAGCTCCTTGTCCATCAGCTCCGCCGTAAACGTGCCGCAATTAATGGCCATGAACCGCTCGTCAGCGCGCCGACTGAGCTGATGGATGCCCTGGGCGATGAGTTCCTTCCCCGTGCCGGTCTCGCCCTGAATAAGTACATTGCAATTCATCTGGGCCAGTTGCCGCACCGTGTCTTTAAGCCTGATCAGTGGTTCACTCTGCCCCACCAGGGGAAAGTCGGATTTGCCTTCGGCAACCAGCTTACGCAGCCGCAGCACCTCCACGGAAAGGGCGCGTTGTTCCAGGGCGCGCTCCACCTGAAGCCGCAATTCATCGAGCTTGATCGGTTTGGCGATGTAGGAGTGAGCGCCTTTTTGCATGGCCTCCACTGCATTGGCCACGGTGGCATACCCGGTGACCATAATGACCATCACCGCGGGAAAACGCTCCCGCACCCGCTTGAGTAGTTCCATACCGCTCATGCCCGGCAACATCAGGTCGGTAACAACAAGCTCGTACTCCTGCTGTTCCAGCTCGCGGAGTCCTTCCTCGGCCGAGACCATAGCCGTGACCCGATGCCCGGCGCTGGTCAAAACGTGGGTCAGGTTCTCACGGGCGATGCGCTCGTCCTCGATGACCAGGATGGACGCGTCCATCATGCCGCGTCCTCCGCAGCCAAAGGCAGCTTGATGTAAAAAGTCGTCCCCTGGTTCGGCATGGATTCAACCCGAATGGTTCCGCCGTGCTTTTCCACAATGCCGTAGACGATGAACAGTCCTAGCCCTGTTCCCTGGCCCACTTCCTTGGTCGAAAAAAACGGATCGAAAATCCGCTGCAGGGTGTCCGGCGACATTCCCTCTCCAGTGTCCGAAATCACGATGACCTCATGCCCGTTTTCCGGGTAGGTCTTGATGTCGATGACGCCTTCCTCACCGCCGATGGCCTGGGTGGCATTGATGAGCAGGTTGATGAACGCCTCCTGCAACCGCTGCCGGTCCACCAATAGAGTCACGTTGCCGGGAAGGTCCAGATTCACCGTGATTTTCGGACCAATCTGGCTTGAAACAAGCCGCACCGCGCTCTCCACCACCGAGGCGATGGGATAGGGGGCAGGAGAAAAATCCTTATGCCGTGAAAATTCCAGCAGCCCTTTGACGATGTCCCTGGCTCGCACGGTCTCCTGGGTGATGTTGCCGAGCATCTTGTCCGAAAAATCGCTCTGTCCGGCTGTTTCCTCCGCAAGAATCTGGGCCGAGGTGGAAATATTGTTCAGTGGGTTGTTGAGCTGATGGGCGATACCGGAAGCCAGCGTACCGATGGAGGATAATTTTTGCGCCTGCACGAGCTGGGTTTGCCGCTTTTTGAGTTCTTCGACCATGGAATTCAAGGCCACGAAGACCTGCTGAATCTCGTCATGCCCGTTCCTGACCGTAAGCGGCACAAACGTTCCCTGAGCAATGCGGCGGGTGGCGTCCTGCACCCGGCGCAACGGTCCCAGGATGCTCTTGGAAACAAAAATCACCAGTGCGAACACCACCATGGCAACGACGCCCATGGAGACGATCAGGGTCATGCGTAATTTGTGATTGATCCGCAGCACGCTCTCGCGCTCAAACTCGGCAATGGCCCGGGAATGCTCCACCAACTGCTGGCCCGCCTCACGCAGCGCCTGGACGGGCGGAGCGTTTTCCCCGGGCATCCCGTCCATTTCGGCCAGCGCAGCCAGCAGCTCGCCGTACCGGACGATTCCCTGTTCGAGCGCCTCGCGGTGGTTCATCCCCCTGGCCCGGCCGATCTCCTGAAACAGGGCGTCGAGCGCGGTTTCGGCCTCCTGCAGATTTTTCTTTCCTTCAAAGAAAAAGGATCGGTCCCGGTAGAGAAAAAAGTTTTTTTCCTCACGCCGGATTTCCAAAATCAAATTGCGCAGATCGTCGGCCCGCTCAACGAGAACGATTTCCTGCTGCAACTGATTGATGTTGGAGAGGGACAGAAGTCCGATGCCACCGAACGCCAACGTGAAAATTGCGATCCCGATGACAATGGTCTGCCGGAGATTGAGTCTACCCATGCGATTCTCTCAAAGCCTTTTATGGA
Organism: Paucidesulfovibrio gracilis DSM 16080; assembly: GCF_900167125.1. Classification (NCBI taxonomy): domain Bacteria; kingdom Pseudomonadati; phylum Thermodesulfobacteriota; class Desulfovibrionia; order Desulfovibrionales; family Desulfovibrionaceae; genus Paucidesulfovibrio; species Paucidesulfovibrio gracilis. The sequence goes on along the minus strand of NZ_FUYC01000010.1, from coordinate 9,589 downwards.
GAGCTAGACCCTATGCCCCGGCGAAAAAAAACGCAAGACGGCCAGGAGTTCCACGCACCCCGCCATGCGGGACGGCCCGGTTTGTCTTGGCTTCAACAACCCGCTATCCTCATGCGGTAAACTGATTTTTCTTCCGACCCATCTTCACCTTCCTAGGCACTTCGCCCCCTTGTGAACAGAATTTACCCCTTCTACTCTGAATACCATTCAGTTATGACCCGTCGAACCCTACCCTTTTTGCAAAAATGAATGAAAAAAATTGACAACTTGCGCCTGATATACCATAACCCCCATACGAATCGGACAACGACGATTCGACCGAACCAAACATTGCGGCCAATCAACGCGGACCGGATCGGTCCGCTGCAGACCGATAGAAATGGAGGGACCAGATGAGACACGGCTTGAAATTGTTTGTGGTCATGGCGGCGCTGGCCGTCCTGTTCGCCCTTGGCTGCGGCCAGGCGGAACAGAAAAAGGCCGAGGAAAGCGCCCCCGCGCAGGAGCAGACCGCGGAAACCACCGTTGAGCAGGCTGCCGAGGAAGCCCCGGCCATGCCGGAAATCGTCTTTGCTTCGGACTGCACTTGGCCGCCCATGGAATTCCTGGATGCGGACAAGAACATCATCGGCTTCTGCCCCGAGCTGGTCAAAGCCATGGGCGAGGTCGGCGGCTTCACCCCGGTGATCAAAAACACGGCCTGGGACGGCATCTTTGCCGGATTGGCCGCGGGTAAGTACGACGTGATCGCCTCTTCGGTCTCCATCACTGAAGAACGCAAGGCCAAGATGGACTTTTCCGATCCCTACTTTGAGGTCAAGCAGGGCGTGCTCGTGCAAAAGGATTCCGGCATCGACTCGGTGGAAGACCTGAGCGGCAAATCCATTGGCGCGCAGATCGGCACCACCGGCTATTTTGCCGCGGGCAGCATCGAAGGCGCCGAGGCCAAGAGCTATGACGAAGTGGGCCTGGCCGTGGAAGACCTCTTCAACGGACGCATCGACGCGGCCATCTGCGACGATTCCGTGGCCTACGACTACGCCTTGCAGAACGAGCGGTACAAGGAACAGCTGAGCCTGGCCTTCATCATCGACACCGACAAGAAGGAATACCTCGGCTTTGCCGTACAAAAAGGCGACGCCCAGACCGTGCAGATCCTCAACGAGGCGCTGGCCAAGGTCAAGGCCTCCGGCAAGTACGACGAAATCTACGCCAAGTGGTTCGAGTAAGCCGCACGGCACATTTGCGAACACCCCCGGGGCCGCGTTTCTGCGCGGCCCCGGCCCGTTCCTGAAGCGCTCCTCAAAGGCACTCTCTCATGAAAGAACAAAAGAACGTCAAGATCGACATCGGCGACGGCGCGGCCATCCCGCATGACAAAGACCGGGGGCTGTTCAACGCCTGGTGGATTTCCCTGATCGGCGCGGTGAGCATCATCCTCTACCTCGCCATCAGCAAACCGGACCCATACTTCAAGATTCTCAAATTCGTGCCCGACGGTGTACTCGTCACCTTTGAGGTGACCATTCTGTCCATCATCGGTGCGCTGATCCTCGGTCTGTTCACCGGGTTGGGCCGACTCTCCCGCATCCGCCCCATCAACCTCATCGCCTCCACCTATGTGGAAGTGGTGCGGGGCATTCCCCTGCTGGTGCAGCTCTTTTACATCTACTTCGCCCTGGGCCAGCTCTTTCGGGAACTTCCCGAGACCAACGCGGTCTTCATCTTTCTGAAAAACATGCCGCCCCTGGTGGCCGCGGTCATGGCCATGAGCATCTGTTACGGCGCCTACATGGGCGAGGTGTTTCGCGCAGGCATCGAATCCATCGACAAAGGCCAGACCGAAGCCTCCCGCTCCCTGGGGTTCAACCGCTCGCAGACCATGCGCTACGTGATCCTGCCCCAGGCCTGGCGGACCATCCTTCCCCCCGTGGGCAACGAGTTCATCGCCCTGCTCAAGGACAGCTCACTGGTGTCGATTCTGGCCGTGGCCGACCTCTTGCGGCGTGGACGTGAATTTGCCAGTGTCTCCTTCAACTATTTTGAAGCGTACACCATGGTCGCCCTGGTGTATTTGCTGATCACGCTGATCCTTTCCAAGGCCGTCAGCCACATGGAATCGAGGTTGAATTACTATGTCCAAGACTGATGCCATCATCGACATCCAAAACGTATCCAAATTCTTCGGGGAACTGCGCGCCCTGGACGACGTTTCCCTGAGCGTTGGCTCGGGGCAAAAATTCGTGATCATCGGGCCGTCCGGTTCGGGCAAGAGCACCCTGCTGCGCTCCATCAACCGACTGGAGGACATCGACCAGGGCAGCATCCTGATCGACGGCAAGGACATCATGGACCCGAAGAACAACATCAATCGGATCCGCATGGAATTGGGCATGGTCTTCCAGAACTTCAACCTGTTTCCGCACAAAACCGTGCTGGACAACCTGACCATGGCCCCCATCAAACTGAAGGGACTTTCCAAAAAAGATGCCGAAGAAATCGGCATGGAGCTGCTGCACAAGGTCGGCATCCAGGACAAGGCCGGCGTGTTCCCGGCCATGCTCTCGGGCGGCCAGCAGCAACGCGTGGCCATTGCCCGCGCCCTGGCCATGAATCCCAAGATCATGCTCTTTGACGAACCCACGTCGGCCCTGGACCCGGAAATGATCGGCGAGGTGCTCGACGTCATGGTGGCCCTGGCCAAGGAAGGGATGACCATGGTGGTGGTCACGCACGAGATGGGCTTTGCCCGCGAAGTGGCGGACCAGATCGTGTTCATGGACCACGGAAAAATTCTGGAGCAAGGCACACCTGGGCACTTTTTTGAAAGCCCCGAGCACCCGCGCCTGCAACAGTTCCTGGAGCAGATCCTCTAACCCCCGACGGCCGAACACCGCTTTTTCCCACCGGATAGCCCGGAAACCAAGGTTTCCGGGCTGTTTGTATGAGTTGACCTGTGACGGGAAATGTGTTCCGAATCAGGAATCCCAGGTGTGAACCCGAGTTGGAGATTGCCATGAATATGAAGGATGCGGCCCGCACGGCCAGGGAAAAATCCGCGGAACTGATGGACCGCTTTCGCTCCACGGGCAGCCACATGCTGCACGAGGAAAAAATCTATTTCGAGACCCTGGACGATCCCGAGATGGTCAAGGCGCTGCTTCTGCATGTTGTGGAGGGCATCGACCAGGGCCGAGTGATTCTGGCCAATGAAGAAGAGGAAATGGTCCTTTACCCCGGCAGTCTGCTTAAGCTGGCCATCAAAGGGAAACGCACCCAAAGCACCAGCAAAATAAAACTTTCCATCTCCTGGTCCAGACTGGACGAGGATCGCTACACCCTGGACGACGAACCTGGCGCGGTACAGCCCAAGGAAGCCGTGGACACCCCGGCGGACACTCTGGAGACGGAAGCCCCGGACAAACCAGGCAATACCGATTAGCCCGGCGGAACCAACGCCCTGCGACACTGCATGCCCAAAACCGTTTCCATCGTTGTTCCGAGCTACAACCACGCCCCCTACGTGGAAGCCTGCCTGGACTCGCTCTATTTTCAGGATTATCCCGATCTGGAGCTGATCGTGGTGGACGACCGCTCGGACGACGGTTCCCACGAGATCATCACCCAATGGGTCGCCCGGGCCACGTCCGGCCTGCCGCCCTATACGCGCCCCGGCCGCAGCATCCGCTACGAACGCAACCCCGTGAACCTGGGATCCACCCGCAATTATAACAAGGGGTTTACCATGGCCACGGGCGAGTACTGCTCGTTCATGGCCTCGGACGACATGGCCCATCCGCAATGGCTCTCCACTCTGGCCCGCCCCCTGGACCAGGACCAAGCCGACTTCGTCTATGCCGACATGTTCATCATCGACGACGCCCACCGGATTTTGCGCGAGTTCAAACTCCCGGACTACAGCTTCAAACGGTGCTTCTGCGACTGGTATCTCTGCGGCGTGGCCACCCTGTACCGCCGTTCCCTGCACGAACGCTTTGGCTTGTATGACGAAACATCCAATGCGGACGACCACGAATGCTATCTGCGGTTCGCCCTCAACGGCGCGCGGTTCCTGCACATTCCCCAGACATTATACAGCGCGCGCAGCCACGACCAGCGGCAGGTGGGCCTGCATGAACCAAAACAATTCAGCAAGCTGCTGAACGCCTCCCGCGAGCTGACGCGCCTGGCCCGCGCCCGTTCACACACGCTATCCTGACCGACTTCGCCTGCGACGCTTCATCCCCACAACACGTTCCCGCTTCCAGCGCGGGTATGCGGCCTTGGCCCCCCAAAGGCGTCCCCATCTCTCCCCAAAAAAAAGACGCTGCCCGCCCAAAAAAGGCAACGCAGCGTCCTGATCGCGTCAACGGCAAGGCGTTGACCACGTTCTATGCAAAACGAATGGTTAGTCCCGGGCCACGCCCATGAAGCGGAGCAGGAACAGGAACAAGTTGATGAAGTCCAGGTAGAGCTTGAGCGCGCCGAGGATGGTCATCTTGCGAATCGCAGCATCGCCACCGCCGGACGCGGTATCACCCATGACCTTGAGCTGCTGGGTGTCGTAGGCGGTGAGGCCCAGGAACACCAGTACCCCGATGCCGGAAATCACGAAGCCCATGGTGGCGCTGCCCAGGAAGATGTTCACCACCGAGGCGAGCACGATACCGATAAGCCCCATGAACAGCAGGCTGCCCCAGGAGGTCAGATCCTTTTTGGTCAGCAGGCCGTAGGCGCTCATGGCACCGAACATGCCGGCCGTAACCACGAAGGTGGCGGCAATGGACTGCTGGGTGTAGACCAGCAGGATGGGGGAGAGGGTCAGGCCGTTGAGGGCGCTGTAGCCCAGGAAGGACGCCATGGCCGTGGTCGGGGACATCTTGCGGATGCCCATGGACAGGAAAAAGACCAGGCCCAGTTCGGCCAGAATCAAAAAGAGCATCGAGTTGACGGCGAACTGGAGAAGCGGCTGGATGTTCACCGTGGCCCAGGCCACGCCCGCGGTAAGCAGCATTCCGCCGCTCATCCAGCCGTACACGCCGCGCAGGAACTCGTTGACCACTTCCGCCCGGGGGCGGGAGGCGCTGGTGGGCATTCCATACTGCATCATCGTCGTAATCCTCCTACGGAAGGTTGTCATCGGATACATAGGTTCGCCCCAAGCCCGAGCGCCACGAAAACCATTTTCGTGTCCAAGCGCTGCAAGGGGCGGGAGGCTCCCGGTCATGCCGCAAGGCGCGGCCCGGATGCGGGAGCGGAAGATAGGCGATCCGTCAGCAATCTTCGCTCGTGTCAAATTAAGTCCTTTAATCGCACCTGGCAAGGGGAATCAACCTAACAAGAATGATTACTATTTGCTTGACAAGCTTCCTTGATCATGTTTTCTTTTTTTCACGCAAGGACAACCTTTCCTTGGTTGAAAACCACACTACCCTGTTTGGATATCCCACAGGAACGCCTTTGTCCCATAGAAAACCGTTTCCTCTCCTCCCTCGCCGTGTACCTCGTACGGCAATGGTGCAACGGATCATACAATACGACCACGTACGAGCGTTCGGCAACAGACACAACCAAAGTATAAAAGGAGCTAGCTCATGAGTAAGACGATTGAAAATCTGAAGACCGCCTTTGCCGGTGAATCCCAGGCCAACCGCAAGTATCTTGCCTTTGCGGAAAAAGCAGACAACGAGGGTCTGCCCCAGGTGGCCAAGCTCTTCCGCGCTGCCGCAGCCGCCGAAACCATCCACGCCCATACGCATCTGCGTCTCATGAAGGGCATCGGCAGCACGGCCGAGAACCTCAAGGAGGCCATCTCCGGGGAAAGCTATGAATTTCAATCCATGTACCCGGAAATGATCAAGGACGCCGGAGAGGAAGGCGAACGCGCCGTGGAGCGCTACTTTGGATTCGCCAATGAAGCGGAAAAAATCCATGCGGACCTGTACACCGAAGCCGCTGAAAAAATGGACCAGCTCGAAGAAGCGGATTACTATGTCTGCTCTGTGTGCGGCCACACCCTGGCGGGCGAGCCTGAGGGCAAGTGTCCCATCTGCGGGGCCGCGGCCAAGGCCTACTTCAAGGTGGACTAGTTCCCCGCCGCTCCTGTCGCCTGATGCAGCGCCCCGGTTCGCCGGGGCGTTTTTTTTGCGGTCCGTTCGGTGCCGTCGCAATCTTGACCACCAGGGTGTTGGGAACATCAACCGTCTCCTTCGGCTTTTTGTACCCCCCCCGTTGCTGGTCCAGTTCTCCGTACCCCCTTCTCAGGGCCGCCGCCTGCGGTCAAAGACAATCATGCGGTCACGACTGCGAGCAAGGCGCGAAAAAACATTACGGCCGACGAACGCTTTCTGTACACGAGGATTTGATGTATTTGAGGCAACGCAGCGATAGAGTGTTGTTCAACAGCTTGTTAAGGAGGCGAAGTGAGTTTCATTGGCAACCTGATCTGGATTCTGTTCGGCGGTCTATTCATGTCCTTGGGCTGGCTGTTGTCGGCCCTGCTCATGCTCATCACCATCGTGGGCATCCCCTGGGCGCGCTCCTGCGTCACTCTGGCCCACTTCTCCCTGGTTCCCTTTGGCAAGACAGTGGTCCTGCGGCGTGACCTCATGGGCCGGGACGACCTGGGTACCGGCAATCTGGGCCTTGTGGGAAATATCATCTGGTTTGTACTGGCGGGCATCTGGCTGGCCATCGGCCATGTGCTTTCCGCCATTGTCACGGCCATCACCATCATCGGCATTCCCTTTGCCTGGCAGCACCTCAAGCTGGCGCGGGTGGCGTTGGCCCCGGTGGGCAAAAGCGTGGTCACCACCAGGGAGGCCCAGATGCTGTCGGAAAAGTTGGGACGCCCGGTGAGCCTGATCTAAGCCCGTCCCTAGCAAAAAAAAGAGGGCCGAACACGGCCCTCCCTTTTCCTGCCCTACCCGGCCATACCTTACCTGAAGGATTACCCGATAAAGTCCTTGCCCCAACGCACCAAGTTGATGGCGATAAGCAGCGCTCCTTCCCAGCGGCGCACCCGCCAGCCCGTGCGGATGAGCACCAACACCAAAAAGACCATGCCCACCAGAAGCATGAGTCCGGGCAGCGCCTGCTCGGAAACACGCAACGGGCGAAGCACGCAGGTCAGGCCCAGCACTCCGGCGAAATTGAAGAAATCCGATCCGATCAGGTTACCCAGGAGCATGTCGTTCCGCCCTTTGAGCGATGCGGCCAAGCAGGTCACCAGCTCGGGCAGGGACGTGCCTGCGGCCACGATAGTCACACCGATGACCCAGGAACTGACTCCCAGGGAGGTGGCAATGCTCGACGCGGACTCCACCATGAAATCCCCGCCCAGGGCAATGGCCAGAAACCCGGCCAGCAGCACGGGATAGTCATACCAACGGGCCTTGCGCGCCACGTCGTCATCCTCCACCACCAGCGGACTGCCCCGAAAAAACAGGTACACCAGATAGGTCACCAGAATGCCCAGCAGAACAAACCCGGCAATACGTCCCAGATTACCGGTAAGGGCCAGGGACAAAATCAGGACCGTGGTGCCGAAAAGCAGTCCACCGTCGCGCCAAAGCAGCGTGGGATTGGTGCGGATGGGCTTGATCATGGCCATCAGTCCCAGGATGAATCCCAGGTTAAAGATGTTGGATCCCACCACGTTGGAGAGGGAGATGTCTTCCAGCCCCTTGAACGCAGCGGTTCCCGTGACCAGGAATTCGGGCGCGGACGTGCCCATGGCCACGATGGTCAGGCCGATAACCAGCTCGGAAATATTCAGCGTCCGGGCAATGGCCGAGGCCGAATTCACAATCCAGTTGGCACCGAACCAAAGCAGGACCACGGCCAACATGAAAAAGATAATGTCGTGCGTCATATGTCTGGGAACTATGCCTGATATAAGGCCTCAGGACAATGGCGTATCAGAAGTGCGTGGGAGCGCTCCGGGAGTCCGGCTCCCGGGATGAAAGCCCGACTATTCGCGGCCCGCATCCTGAGCGCGGCCCGATCGGGCTTCGCTTTGTTCGATCTTCCATTCCTTGAGTCCGTCCGTACCCGGCTCGCTCCAGGCAAGCGCCGTGTCGCGGCTCGGATGTACGCGGACCTCCGCCACCTGGTCCCTGTGCCGTACGGCAACGCCCACCATGCCGCCCGAACGAACGGCCTTGGGAGAATACGAAGCCATGAGCGCTGCCGCGTCGCGTACGGTTTCCGGGGACCACGCACCATCCCGGAGGGGCCGCCCCAAGGCCAGGGGACTGGGAAAGCCTTGCACGTCGAACACGTAATCTCCGACCCGGGCCAGCTCCTGCAGACGCTCGTTGTCGTCCTGATGTCGGCCCACACTCAACCAATGCGACCCGGCCCAAAACTGGCGGCCAAGATTGGCCAGCTGGAAATCCGTATGCTCCGGTGCCGCGTGATACCGAAGCACGTGGTAGAAACGCCCGGCAGACTCGGACTCCGTGAGCAGGCACCCGCCGCCCGGCGTGGGAATCTCCGGCAGGGCATACACATTGCGGGCCAGCTCCAGCTGCTCCTTGCGCCCCCGTCCGCCAATGCGCAGCAGCCGGGAACGGTCCACCAGCCCGCTCTCTTCCATGGGGGTCGGATCCAGCTTGCGCGCACTCAAGGGACGCAGCAGCATATCCGCCACACCCGCCCGCTTACGGATCAGGTTCAACGTGTCGCGTCGCTGGGACATGGGGCGTTGGCCCACCACCTCGCCGGAGATGAGAAACCGCGCACCATAGGCGGGGAGCAATTCCTTGGCATAGGAAAGCATTTCGATCTTGCAATCCACACAAGGATTCACCAGCTTGCCGTACCCGTTGGGCGGATCCAGCAACATGCGGGTGAAGCGTTCGGAAATATCCACGGCCGTCAGTTCCAGACCGTATATACGGCTCCAGTGCTCCAGTTGATCCGGCTTGCCGAAAAACGGAGACACAAAGTGCAATCCCAGAACCCGGAGACCCTGATCCTGCACAACCCTGGCCGCCAGGACCGAGTCCAGGCCGCCGGAAAACAACGCGAGAGCATCATACTGCATTTGCATGGCCGGGGCTTCATACGTGAGCGGCCTGCGGAGCGCAAGCCAAAGGCAGCGAGCGAAACGAACGACCCGCAGGAACCAGAAAGCTGTTCTTACCGCACGTTCCTTCGGTTACGTGGGGGGAAACGAAAACACCCAAATGGCCCGCCGCGCCCATGGTATCCCGAATACCCTCAATGTCCGTCGGCTTGCATGAATAAACCGCCCTGCCAATCCGGTAGGGCGGTTGTCTATTTCTCGTTTTCCTGTTTGCGGGATGGGGAGCGGAGGAACCAAGCGAGAATGGGAAGAGCGACACCTCCAGCAAGGACTACATATGCAACCCAGTCGTAAACGGGAATCCCCTTAAAGGAGTCTCCTTCTGAAGTGAGATTCACAGTACTTGCAGCAATCAGCGCCGCGCTTAAGGCAATTTCCGGTAGCTTGATTCTCATTTCTTTTCTCTTTTAATGAAGCAATTCCTTTCCGCCCATGCCCATCACGCCAATAGAGACCAGTGTAATCCCCATGATGATCTCTGCTGGCTTAATCCTTATT
>NZ_FUYC01000009.1 GCF_900167125.1 Paucidesulfovibrio gracilis DSM 16080 | reverse complement strand
GCACCATTTTGCGGTACGCCGAGTTCAGATCTATGCACACGACCTCGACCTTTTTTCGCCCCTTCATGGAGTTCAAAAAAGTCTGGAGTTCCAGCTCACTGCGACCCTCTGCGATGTCGAGCACCTTGTGCTTCCCGAGGTCGCAAAATGTTGTGAGAAAACCCTTCCGGCGAGTGAAGCGGTGCTCGTCGATCCCCAGGATGCGCGGCCAGATTTTGTTTTTCCGGTGGCTGGCTTTGTTGGTGATGACCTGGTGGTAATAGCGCTCGGCGCTGGCGGGTCTACACCAAAAACGTCTCGCAACGCCTGACGAACAGTTCGCTTTTGTGACTGCCTCTGTTTTTGGTGTAGCCCCCATCATCCGAACACGAAAAGGATCCCGAACGAGTGCGGTCCCCCGGTCACCACCGGGCGTGTTGCTGATTATAACCTCGGGAAGCGTGTGGAAACGGTTACCCGGCTTGCGCCCCGGGCCGACTCTCGCTAGAGTCTGAAATGATTGATGCACACGCAAAAGGCGATTTCAGACCATTGGAGCGACATGATGCGGCTTTTGAAAAACAACACCACAAAAAAAGGGAGCCAGCTTTTTGCCAGCCCCCTTTACAATTCGTGGTGGGTCACCAAGGAATCGAACCTTGAACCTCCGGATTAAGAGTCCGCTGCTCTGCCAATTGAGCTAGTGACCCGCGAAGTTGCGCTATCGCGTCAACGGGAGAGGTATCTATCCGCTGGGGCATGAACTGTCAACACTAAAAATCACTTTTTTTTCACAATATAAAAAAGATATGAAAAAACAAGCTGTTTCGATTCTATTTTTTCTTCTCGGCGTGGCCTGCTTCCACCCTGCACACGCCCAGTATGTGGCCCCGGATGAACCCTTCCAGGTCTCGTTCGCCACATACGCCCTTTCCACGGCCGACGAAAGTACGGGTCCAGCGCACCTGATCGTTCTGACGCTGACCCCGAAAGACGGCTGGTACGCCTATGCCGGTGACCACCCCGGTCCTGTTGGCCGCCCTCCGCAGATTACGGCCCAAACCCTGCCCGAGAACACCTCCCTCGTGCCGTATCTTCCACCGGGGCAGGACAAGCCGGATCCCTTCGATTCCCAGCGGACCATGCGGGTCTATCCCGGCAGCACGCCATTGTTTCTTCCGCTGCCAGGCGGTACGGACTCCGTGGACCGCGTCCAGATCCGTCTGCGTCTGTCGCTCTGCCAGGACACCAAATGCAGGGAGACCGTGGTCAACATGGTCTACCCTATGGAAAAACTCGACGGCGCAACGCTTCCACAGGCCCAGGAACAACCCTGGTGGCCACAATACGAGGCAGCAAGACAACTGGGACCGCAGCGGCCAAACCAAACGACAACAATGCCGGTGTTCGCTCCACCCACAGACCAGACAGCATCCCCCATCCGGGAATCGGACGCCACCCGATGGAACCTGTCGCCTCGGTCCGCGGCCCCCACGCTGGAGGTCGGAGGTCTGATTACGGCTCTGGCCCTGGGGCTGTTGGCCGGACTCATTCTCAATTTCATGCCCTGCGTACTGCCCGTGGTCAGCCTCAAGCTCTCGGGCCTGCTGGCCGGAGGCAGCCTGGAGGAAACGGACAAACGACGCGCTTTCCGCGAACACAATATCTATTTCAGCCTCGGCGTGCTTTCCTGGTTCGCTTTTTTGGCGGCCCTGCTGGCCGCAACGGGAATGGCCTGGGGCGAAATTTTCCAAAGCCCCCTGCTGGTGACCATCCTTTCCGCCGTGGTTCTGGCCCTGGCCCTGAGTCTCTTCGGCGTCTTCACCCTGCCTGTCGTAGATCTCAAGCTGGACACCAAAACCAGCCGTCCAGAAGCCCAGGCCTTCTTCACCGGCGTGCTGGCCACTCTGCTCGCCACTCCTTGCAGCGGGCCGTTCCTTGGCGGCGTGTTGGGCTGGGCCTTGTGGCGGCCCGTTTATGAAGTCATGCTCGTGTTTCTCTGCGTGGGGCTGGGCATGAGTCTGCCGTATCTGACCATGGCCCTGTTTCCCGGTCTTTCGCGCCACTTTCCCAGACCCGGCGCCTGGACCGGCTATGTGGAGCGCGGCGCCGGCTTTTTCCTCCTGGCCACGGTGGCCTATCTGGTAAACATCCTGCCCGAGGAAGCGCTTACGGGCGCCCTGGTTCTGCTTTGGTGTACGGCACTGGCCTCCTGGCTCTGGGGCTTGGGCGGCCCGGCCGCCTCCCGCAGCAAACGGCTCTGGGTGCGCCTGTCCGCTCTCTTGCTTGCTGTCGTGGCCGTGGCATGGCTGGCTATCCCCCGGCCCACGACTCAATCCTGGGTGGAGTTCCACCCCGATGACCTACAAAAACGACTCGGCAGGGAACTGATCGTGGCGGATTTTACGGCGGACTGGTGTCCCACCTGTAAATTCCTGGAACAAACCGTGCTTGTGGATCAACAGCTGCAGCGGTGGGCCGAGGAATTCAATGCCACGTTCGTTCGCGTGGATCTGACGGAAGACGATCCCGAAGCGGAAGCACTGCTTCGGGCGTTGAACAGCCGCTCCATTCCCCTGCTGGCCATCTTCCCCCAAGGGGAACACGCCAATTCCCCCATCGTGCTTCGTGACATCTTTACCACTCGGGGCATTGACGCAGCCTTGAAACAAGCTCAAAACGAATCCGCAGACGAATGACACATCGTGCAAATAATTCGTTGAAGGTATCGGGCTATTCAAAGACATGAGACGCAACACGTTGGGAGAAAACACAATCAAGGCCTCGCCACAGTACGCGAGGTCCGACATGCCTCCTAACGGTGCATAGCCCGCCGCGTTTCAACAATCCGACAAGCTACAAGGAGACCGCATGCTCAACTTCCAATTCTTCATGCCCACACGGCTCATCTTCGGTCCTGGTAGCCTCGCGCAACTGGGCGACACCGCGCACCTGCCCAAAGGGGAAAAGGCCATGATCTTCATCGGTGCATCCGGTGCCATGGTGCAAAACGGCTACCTGGCTCGCGTGCAAGGCCTGCTGGCGGAACAAGGCGTTCGGAGCGTGGTGTACGACAAAGTCCGGCCCAACCCGGAATCAGCCCAAGTGGAAGAAGCCGCTCAAACCTGCCGGGAACTCGGCGTCGACTTTCTCGTTGGCCTGGGCGGAGGCAGCACCATTGACACGGCCAAGGCCGTGGCCCTGCTCGCCACCAATCCAGGCTCCTATTGGGACTACATGCAGGGCGGCAGCGGCGGCAAAATGGAAACGGAACACCCCGGCCTGCCCCTGGTGGCCATTCCCACCACCGCTGGAACCGGCACCGAGGCCGATCCCTGGACCGTGATCACCAAAACCGGTTCCCAGGAAAAAATCGGCTTTGGCACGGACCAGACCTTTCCGGCCTTGTCCATCGTGGATCCGGAACTCATGGTCTCCCTTTCCCCGCGCCAAACCGCGTATACGGGCATGGATGCGTTCTTCCACGCCGTGGAGTCCTATCTAAATACCCGACGTTCCCCTATGAACGACATGCTGGCCATGGAGGCCGTGAACCTCATCGGCCTGTACCTGCCTGACGCCGTGGCCGACGGCGCCAACATGGAAGCGCGCACAGCACTGGCATGGGCGAGCACCGCGGCAGGCATCTGCGAAACCATCGGCGGCTGCATCTCGCACCACTCGTTGGAACATGCCCTAAGCGGTTTTAACCCGGATCTGCCCCACGGCGCCGGGCTTGTACTGCTCGCGCCGCATTACTTTAAACGGCTGGGCGAGATGGCGCCGCAACGTTTTTCGGACCTGGCACTGGCCCTCGGGGATGAAGAAGCCCAGCAACGGCCTGAGGCGGACGGTCCAGCATTATTCCTGGCGCAGCTTGTGGAACTGATCCAGAGCGTAGGACTGGCAGACGAAAAACTCACGGACTACGGCTTTTCCGAAGACCAAGCCGATGCCCTGGCCCAAAACGCCTTCGAAAACATGGGCAAGCTCTTCCCGGTCACTCCGGCCAAAATGTCCCATGATGACGTGGCTGGCATCTTCCGGGCCGCCATCAACGCCTGACCTTCCAATACGACGTCATGGACCGGGAACTTTTCCCGGTCCTTTTTTTTGACTCCGCCTCCATCCCTGAACCGATGGGATTGCCTTCGCCACCGAACCAGGGTATGCGCCCACACATTCCGCATCGTCCCCGGCCGGACGGCCGCAATGTGAAGCCGGTTCGGGTTTTGCATCAGGACCGTCACATACCAAGGACATTGCCAAGGAGGTATCATGCGCTTTATTCATAACACCAACACGGATCCGGCCTTCAACCTCGCCTGCGAGGAATGGCTGCTCAAAAACTCGCCGGATGACGTGTTCATGCTCTGGCGCAATGCCCCGGCCGTTATCGTTGGCCGGAACCAAAACACCCTCTCTCAGATCGACGAGGAATTCGTGCGCACCCGCGATATCCCCGTAATCCGACGTCTCAGCGGTGGCGGGGCTGTTTTTCACGACCTGGGCAACATCAACTTTACGTTCATCGACCTGAAGCACTCAGGCAGCGGCCTGGATTTTCGCCGTTTCACCGAACCCATACTGGATGCGCTCCGCGGCATGGGCGTGCCTTGCGATTTTGACGGACGCAACGACCTAGTCATCAACGGTCAAAAATTTTCCGGCAATGCCCAGCATATCCATAAGAATCGAGTTTTGCACCACGGCACACTGCTTTTCTCCGCGGAAATCACCGACCTTTCCGGCGCGCTACGCGTAGACCCGGAAAAATATCGCGACAAAGCCGTCAAGAGCGTGCAAAAGCGTGTGACCAACATTTCAAGCCATCTCCCGGAACCAATGGACGTGGCCCAGTTTTTGGACCGGTTGATGGGGCATATTTCCTCCGGTACGGCTCAGGGAGGGCTGGAGCTTTCCGAAATGGAAAAACTGGCCGTAGATTCTCTGGCGGATGTAAAATACCGCACCTGGGATTGGAATTTCGGCTATTCCCCACAGTACGGCATGGTCCGAAAAACCAGGACCACCGGCGGACTGCTGGAAGTACACCTGGACGTAAAACAAGGGCGCATTGAACAAATCAGACTCTTTGGCGATTATTTCGGCAGCCGGAACGTGGGGGAGCTGGAGAAGCGGCTCCAAGGTTGTCGGCATGAACGCACCGCCCTGCGAAAGCTGATTGCATCTGTTCCTCTCGCGGATTACTTGCGGGACGTACAACCGGAAGAGCTGTTGAACTGCCTGTTCTGAGCTTCCCCGCACCAGTCCGGAACACATCCAAGGGAGCGGTGTTCCGTTTTCGATCAATGTTCCCTACCGGGACACGGGAGAAAGCGGTCTCATGGGCAGTTATCAACAAAAAAAGTATTAATTTCAAACTATTACACATAAGGCACGAGCTTTGCTTTGGAGACTCCTGACGTGGATCAACCTCAACCTCAGGAGAACAGGACAATGAACGCAGCTGAAAACGCCTCCATGACCCTTGCCAAGATGCAGCAACAGGCTGGTGAGGTGTTCCCCAACTACCTCAACTTCACGAAACAAATCAGCCAATTTGGTCCTATTGACCATAAAATGCAGGAACTCATTCACGTGGCCTGCTCACTCATGTCGCAATGTGAAATGTGCATCTCCCTGCATGTGCAGGGCGCGGCGAGCCTCGGTGCCACCAAGGAGGAAATCCTGCAGGCCGCCATGCTTGCCATCTCCATGGGCGGTTCACCCAAGCTGATGTATATGAAGTACGTGTTCGAGGAAGTAGAGGATCTTTTCGATTAGCCGAACGCTTTACCGACTCGGGGGGGGACCGGTCGACGCGGCCGGTTCCTCCTCTCCATCGACACCTTTGAATCAAGGAACAAGACCATGGACATTACTACCCACACGACCATTGACCAGACCCTTTGCGGCACGCCGGTGGAGCTTGAGGAGGGTCGGAGCATTGTCCGCCTGAACACACGCATGAATATGGCCGCCGATGAAACCGGACTTGTGCATGGAGGTTTTATCTTCGGTCTGGCGGATTACGCGGCCATGCTGGCCGTCAACCACCCGAACGTAGTGCTGGGTAGCGCGGAAAGCCGCTTCCTGCGTCCGGTACGCGCCGGTGAGACCGTGGAAGCCCATGCCCAGAGCGATCCGTTCAACGGCCGCAAGCACATCGTCAACGTCAGCGTGTTGCGCAACGGCGATACCGTATTTGAAGGCGTATTTACCTGTTTCGTCACCGACCGGCACGTTCTGGCAGGTGGGTAATCCCTTAATCCCTTTCCCGCCTTTCCCACCTTTCCCGCTTTCCTGCCAAGGCTCCCGTTTCCCCTCATTCAGGACGGGAGCCGCTCTATTCCCCAACGCCGCTTCCTTTTTTGTTCAATACAAAAAGAGGGGAACGCTCCCGGGTCCGATCCAGGCGCGCTCCCCGTATCCGAGAGGGGAGGACATGCGGAACGATGGATCAAGAAAAAAGCGTGTCCCCACTGACGTTCCCCAGTCCGGGGTGTTGATCGAAACGGACCACGCCCACGGGAACATCCACACTGGCGGCCACCCGGGCTGTCCCGGCACTGCCGAAACCTCCACAAAGTTCAATGGCACCAATGCCTTCGTCTTCAACCAACTGCCGCGCCACTCCCTCGGCCTGGGCATAGTCGGAGACCGCGACGGCAAGCAGATGTATTTGCTTTGTTTTCACCCATTGCCGATGTTCTGCCGGATCGCCCTCCGGGGCAATAAAAATAAATGCGGCCTTCAATGGTTCGCTCATGAGGCTTCTCCTGTTAGTTCTTGGCATTCTCAACAAAAACACCGTATTCCCGGGCCAATTCCATGGCCTGGGAAACGCTGACCACCCAGGGACCGTCCGTGCGCAGGCGCACCGAAGCCCTCTGACCCCGATGAACTTCCACCTCCCGCTCCCCGTCCACGGCAATAATGCAGGGGCTTAGATCCACGGGAAAAACATCACCGGGGTGCATGTCCCGCACCATGCTCACGCCCACATCCGCCAACATGCCCGGAGCGATGGTGGCATGCACCCGCATGGAAGCATCTTGGGATAGATCCAGTGCCAATCCATGCGGCGTGTCGGGTTCAATGTGTCGAAGCGCGCCCCCCACGGCGGAAAGACCGATGGCGTCAGCGCGACAACGCGTCAAAAAAAGCTGCGGCACTTTTTCCATATCCCAAACCGCCCGGGAGGCCATGAACACGTCGCTGTACACGGCCGCGTCAACCAGCGCCACGTCAACAGGCTCCCCGTCCAACAGAATATCGAAGATGCAGGATTGGCGGCAGGCCATTTCCCGCGGGAGCCGCCCCGAGGCCACCAGGCCCGCTGCCAACCCCGCCACCGTCGCTTCGACCATAAACGGAAACACATTGTTGGTGCCGGTGGAAAGGGGCATGAGCGGAACCCTGGTGGTCCCCTTGCACACGGCTCGGCTTGTGCCGTCCCCTCCGAGTACCACCATGACATCCACACCCAATGTTTCCATAATGCCTGCCGCCACCACCGTGTCCTGTTGCGTGTTGCGCATGGGCATTTCCACCGGAAGCACCGGGATGGAAGGAGAAATGGCGTTCAAGGCACGGGGTACGATGCCGTATCCGTCCGGCATGTAGAGAATCCGATCCACTCCGGCCTGTTCCAGACCGAGAATCAACCGGCGGACAATGCGCACTTTTTCCTGATTATCAAAGACGCTGCCATGCGCCACCAACCGCCGGATATCCTTTCCCGAAGCCGGATTCGCCAAAATCGCCGCCGTACTCACCTGGACTCCCTTGGCTCGCGGTTTACAGACAAAAAGGGACGGCCCTCAGGACCGCCCCTTCCCTTATTGTGATCAGCGAAGCGCCTTGACAGCGGCCACGATCTCATCCTCACCAGGGATGTAGGCCTGTTCCAACGGCGGGGAGAACGGCACCGGGCAGAAGGGGGCGGCCACGCGCTTGATCGGAGCGTCCAGATAATCCAGCGCCTCTTCGGCCACAATGGCGGCGATTTCCGCGCCAGGACCGGCAAAGCCCACGGCCTCATGGGCTACCACCAGGGCATTGGTCTTTTTCACGGAGCCGAGAATGGTCTCCTTGTCCAATGGCTGGAGACAACGCGGGTCCACGACTTCGGCGCTGATGCCTTCGGCCTGGAGTTTTTCCGCAGCGGCAAGCGCCGTGTGGACCATCAGCGAGGTGGCCACGATGGTCACATCCGTGCCTTCGCGCTTGATGTCCGCCTTGCCCAAATCCACGGTGTAGCTTTCGTCGGGTACGTCACCGTCCACGCCGTACAGCAGCTTGTGCTCCAGGAAGACCACGGGGTTGTCGTCACGAATGGCGCTGATGAGCATTCCCTTGGCGTCGTACGGGGTCGAGGGAATGGCAACCTTCAGGCCGGGCATATGCATGAACCAGGCTTCCAGAGACTGGGAATGCTGGGCCGCAGCCCCGATGCCAGCCCCCTGGGGCATGCGCAGAGTCATGGGTACCGTGGCTTTGCCGCCGAACATGAACCGCATTTTGGCGGCCTGGTTGAAAAGCTGATCCAGGGACACGCCGATGAAGTCGACGAACATCAGCTCGGCAACCGGACGCAGACCGCTGGCAGCGGCACCAGCCGCCGTGCCGACAATGGCGCTTTCCGTAATGGGCGTATCCATGACGCGGCCTTCACCAAACGAATCGTACAGCCCCTGGGTCACGCCGAAGCAGCCGCCGAACTGTCCCACGTCCTCACCAATGATGAATACCTTCTCGTCCCGTTCCATTTCCTGCCTGAGCGCCTCATTCAGCGCCTGCAGATAGGTTTTCTTGGACATATCGTATCTCCGTTGCGTTGTATCGTTGCGGTAGGTCGATGTCGTGCGGCGCGGTTAGGCGTAGACGTCGTCCATCAATACCGATGGATCGGGCAGAGGGCTCTGCTCGGCAAAAGCCACGGCTTCTTCCACTTCTTTTTCAATGCGCGCCTTGATTTCCTTGAGATCCTTTTTCTTCAATACGCCGCTCTCCACGAGCTTCTCCTCAAAGCGGGGAATGGGATCTTTGGCCATCCACTCCTTGAGTTCCTCGTCGCAACGATAGGTGCAGGCATCCCCCTCAAAGTGGCCACGCCAGCGGTACGTCTTGCATTCCACCAAGGACGGGCCTTCGCCGTTGCGCGCGCGTTTTACGGCCTCGCTCACGGCCTCGTGCACGGCCAGGACATCGTTGCCATCCACCACAACACCAGGCATGTCATAGGCGGCGGCGCGGTCCGCAATGTCGGTCACGGCCATGGACTTGCACTGCGGGCAGGAGATGCCGTACCCGTTGTTTTCGTTCACAAATACGAGAGGAAGTTTCCAGGCGCTGGCCATGTTCAAGGACTCCTGCGTGGTGCCCTGGTTGGAAGCGCCGTCTCCGAAGAAGCAGATGACCACGTCGTCGGTTTTTTCATACTTGTTGGCCAGGGCCGCGCCCAGAGCCAACGGCCCGCCGCCGCCGACGATACCGTTGGCCCCCAGGATACCCAGATCAAAGTCGGCGATATGCATGGAACCGCCCTTCCCTTTGCAATAGCCGTCCTTTCGACCGAAGATCTCCGCCATCATCAGCTTGAGGTCGCCGCCCTTGGCCAACAGGTGACCGTGACCACGATGGGTGCTGGTAATTTTGTCATTGTTGGTCAGACCGGCGCAGGCTCCGGTGGCCACGGCCTCTTCCCCGAGGTACAGGTGTACGAACCCGGGAATCTGACCGGCTGCGAAGAACTCCTGCAGCTTGGTCTCGAACAGGCGGATCCTGTTCATGGTCTCGTACATCGACACCATCTGTTTCTTGTCGGGACTCATTCCTAACTCCTCCGTTATTCGTCTCCCGCGGAGCATCCGCAGGACATTGTTCCGGCAGCGGCCACGTTGCACGCGGTCACCTCCGCCTCATCCATATCCACCGACACGGTCAGTGCGGCACAGGCCATGACGATACGGCTGACGCCGGTCCCAAAGCTCGGAACCTCCAGCCCGTCCGCCAACATGCCGCCCTGCTCCAGGGTCAAGGAGCGCTCGCCGATGGGGATCGCCGCTAGAAGCGCCTCGCGGTCCACGGTGTCCGGCTCTGGCACCGCCACCCGGGCATGCACATGAACTCCCTGAAAACGGTCGCGGCCCAGGATCTCCAACAATCCACAAAGACAGACGCGAGACACGGAATCCCGTACAGCCCGCAATGCGGCCTTGGTCATATTTTCACCGTGCAGGTCCGCGCCGTATCCCATTTCAATGGCAAAACGCTTCATCGCCATGTGCGGCTCCTTGGACATCAGTATTTGCCGGGCATGCTGTTTCCCATGTGGGAACCCCGGACGTTAGGCCATCATCAGGCCGGGTTGCTCCAGCATGTCCGCCAGCTCCCGCAGGAAGGTCATGGCGGGCGCACCGTCCGTAACCATGTGGTTGAAGGTCAGAGAGAGGGTCATCATACTGCGAATGCAGATTTCCCCATTTTTGACCGCAGGTTTTTCCACCACACGGCCAACGCCGAGAATGCCGGTCTCGGGGGGATTCAAAATCGGGGTGAACCCGTCCATACCGAGCATGCTTACGTTGCTGATGGTGAAGGTGCCGCCCGAAATCTCATCCATATCCAGACCGCCCTTGCGGGCACGTCCGGCCACGTCGCGCACGCGCACGGCCAACTCCTCCAACCCGTACGTATCGGCCTGCTTCACGTTGGGTACGATCAGTCCCTCGGGCAGGGCCACGGCAATGCCCAGATTCACATGGGCATGCTGATGAATGCCGTCATCCTGCAAGGTGGCGTTCATGACGGGATGACGCTTCAGGGCGCGGCATACGGCGCATGCAATGATGTCGTTGTAGGAAAGCCGGTAGTCTGGATTGCGCTTGTTGCGTTCGAGTAATGTTTTGCGCAACGCCACCATCTCGGTCACGTCCGCTTCCACGAACACGGTGAGTTGGGCCGCGTTGGTCAGACTGGCATGCATGTTATCCGCAATGATCTTGCGCATGCCTTCCATGGGAACAATGGTGTCCTCACCGGAGGCGGCAATCGGCGCTGCCGGAGCGGAAGCAGGCGCCTCGCTCTGGGAAGCGGGCTGCGGTGCGGCGGCCTGTGGCTGCTGCCCGGCGGCATAATTCGGATTCATGGCCCGCAGGATATCGGCCTTGGTAATTTTACCACCCTCGCCGGAACCCTGCACGTCCGCCAGGTCAACGCCTTTCTTTTTCGCGAACGCAATGGCCTGGGGAGAAGCATTGATGCCTCCGCCGGACTCGGCAAAGGCCTTTACGTCCTTGACTGTAATCCGGCCCTTGGGACCGCTTCCGGTCACCGCGGACAGTCGCACACCGAGTTCCTTGGCCAAACGCCGGGCCGCTGGCATGGCCGGTACGAATTCTTCCTCCTGGCCACTGTCCGCCTCCGAGGCCGAAGCCTGGGGAGCCGAGGCAGCGGAATCCGGAGTCTCCTGCTTGGGGGCTTTGCCCGAAACCGGTCCCACCTCTTCGCCAGGAGCCGCAATAATGCCGAGCACGGCCTGCACCTCGGCGGTTTCACCGGCCGGCACCACGATCCGGGCCAGCACGCCGTCAGTCGGAGCCTCTACGGAGTTGGTAATTTTATCGGTTTCCACCTCAAACAGCGGTTCCCCCGCCTGGACGCTCTCCCCCTCGCTTTTCAGCCAGCGGGCGAGCTTTCCTTCCTTCATGGTCAGACCCCATTTGGGCATGATCACTTCAGTTGCCATTATTGGTCCTCCTGTGTTTGCGCGTATCGTCACAAGAAGAGCAACAACGGTGCCATACAATTTATATCAATAAATTCAATGAACAATAAACAATTTGGCCTGAGCCACACTGCTCAAGGCCTGTTCGGTTCCCGAACAAATTGTGCTAGCCTCTGGCTACGCCAAGGCTTCGAAAGCGATGAATCGCCGATTAACATATCGGAATACAAGAATACTTTTACATCATGTTCCAGTTTGGAACACTTGACGAAATCAACAAAGTAACGAAGCAAGAGCCGAAGGAAACGAATAAAACATCCAACGTGCGATCCCCCACTGACAACCGGAACAGTCCTTTCGGGAGGAATCATGTACACGCTCTATCGGGATGGAGAAGGATTCGGCGTACGCCAGGATACGACGGACATGGCCGTTGTTTCACCGGAACTACGCCCCCTGACGGCACGACGCGTGGCAAGTCCCCGCGTGGCCTACAATCAATGGAAATCCTTTGTTGAGGAGGGACGCGTCCGGGGTCGAAATCCCGATCCGTTACTCCTGGAATCCTGGGAGCGCTGCCGGCAACTCAACGTGGATCCTGCTCCCAGGAGTTGCTGGAACTTCACTCCGATGAATCAGATTGAGCCGTTCACCAACCTGTTGCGTGAAATAGCTTCAGACGTGGAACAACGCACCTATGCCGCACTCAAAGGCAAAGGCCTGCTTCTGACCATCACGGATGCCAAGGGACGGGTGGCACGTACCTGCGGGGAACTGGAAATTCTCAAACAAGCCGACAAACTCAACTTTGGTCCGGGAGCCAATTGGGCCGAAAAAAGCGTGGGTACCAACGCCATCGGTACGGCCCTGGCCACAGGACGCCCCATGCAGGTCTTCGGGCAGGAACACTTCTGCGAAAGCCACCATGCATGGAACTGCACGGCATGCCCCATCTTTGACGCCCGCGGAGAACTTTGGGGCTGCTTCGACATCTCCGGTCCTCCGGATGCGGATCACTCCATGTCCTTTGACCTGGTCCTCAATGCGGTGCGGGAACTTGAAAAACGGCTCTTCCACATGCATATGGTCGAAATGGAGGGAAAATTCTGCTCCCTGATGTCGGCCGCCTTCAACTCCGTACTCACAGGCGTGCTTTCCGTAGGGGTGGATGGCCGCATCAACAGCGCCAACGGCGCCGCAGAAGCCCTGCTCGGTCAATCGGGACAATCCCTACGCGGACGCTTCGCTTCCAACTTTTTGGATTTTGAATCTTTTCTTGCCCGGCAAAAACACGACTCTCCCCGGGCCGAACCAGTGGAACTCCGCTGCCTGACCAATCCCAACGTCACGGCCCGCGCCGCCCCGGTATTCTCCATTGACGGACAATGGTGCGATACGGTGATCACTCTCACAGAGCGTCAGCAATGCCGCAGCTGGACCACCCCGGCTGCGCTGGATAATCTGTCCGAACCGCCCAAGGGATTCGCCGCCATTCTGCACCGCAGCAACGCCATGCGTGAAACCATCCAAAGGGCGGCCAACGCAGCGCGCACGCCATCCACTGTTCTGCTTACCGGAGAATCCGGCACCGGCAAGGAACTGTTCGCCCGAGGAATCCATCAAGCTGGTCCCAAGGCGGACGGTCCGTTCGTGGCCGTGAACTGCGGCGCGCTTTCCGAAGAACTGGTCCAGAGTGAATTATTCGGCTATTGCGGCGGCGCTTTCACCGGGGCGGACAAAAAAGGCCGCATCGGGAAATTTGAACAAGCCAACCACGGGGTGCTCTTCCTGGACGAAATTTCGGAAATGCCCCTGAACATGCAGGTCAATTTATTGCGGGCCTTGGAGGAACGCCGCATCGTCCGGGTGGGTGGATCCACGAGCCGGCCTGTGGACGTGAAAGTCATCGCCGCCACCAACCGTGACTTGGCCCAGCACGTGGCGGACGGGGCGTTTCGTGAAGACCTCTACTACCGTATCAACGTGGTGGGCATCCACATTCCGGCCCTTCGGGAACGGACCGACGATGTACCCCTCCTGGCTCAACACCACGCCCGGCGGCTTTGCTCGGATTTTGAACTGCCTTATGCCGGAATCGCACCAGAGGTTCTCGATGTCCTGTCCCGGCACGACTGGCCGGGCAATGTCCGGGAACTCATCAACTGCATGGAATCTGCGGTGAACAATGCTCCTGAAGGCTATATCCGAATAGAACACCTGCCCCGGCAGCTCCGGGATACGCCGCGGACCAAAGAGAGCGACATGACGCCGCATACGGAGCAGGGGGGATTCCGGCTGGACAATGTGGAAGCCGAGACCATTCGGGAAGCGCTCCAGCACCATAACGGCAACGTGAGCCGCACGGCAAAAGCCCTGGGCATTGGTAGAAACACGCTGTACGCCAAAATGAGGCGGTTCAGCATCGACTACTGAGCACCTGCATTTGCCTGAGCGCCACCCAAACATGCCGAATTCACTTGTAATTCGGCATGTTTTTATTTATTTTTCTTTTTCTGTGTAATTTCAGGATAAAGGAAGAAATCTGTGAGCATCGCCAAACAGTACGCCCTGGTCACAAAAGCGCTGCTTCAGTATGACGCAAGCCGATACTTGGCTGCGCTGCTGGGGCTGGCCATACTCAGCACCATGCGTCCGGAAGAAGCGCTCTTGCCGGTGTTCCCCGGGGCCGCAAACCATTTTATTCTGACGGCCATACTCGGTTTGTGCGCCGCCCTGACCTATGAAACGCTCTACGGCAACCCCACGCCCAAAGCGATTTTGCGACGGGGAACCGCCCTGTTCGGCAAAACCTTTCTACTGCTTCTGGTTCTTGGGCATCTAGCCATGATGCTGTTTTTTCTTACCCTGATACTACCTCAATTCGGAAGTCTGTTGCGGCTGGCCGGTCCCGTGCTGCTACCGTTGATGCAGCTCCCCTTTATGGCCGCGGCCGTAAACCGGGATTTTCCCTCGGCTGCGGTCCGAAGCTGGAAACTGGGTCTGGAAGTCGGTTTTGGTATGGTGCTCATGCCCCTGGTCATCGTGGGATTGTCATGGGCCACAGCCACCCTCACCCGGCCGCTGGCCGATCTTTGCTGGTGGTTGCCCGCCTTTCTCACCTCGCTGGTGCGCGGCGGAGCCGCTCTGCCTTTCTTGGTCTGGCTCATCATCTGTGACCGGGAAAACAAGGCCCGGAACAATGATTCTCCTTCCCCCTCTCCGGATGGCTCCCCGCGAACGCCATAAAAAATCCTGCCCTGAAGGCTCCTTTCCGATCAGGAAACCGGCAAAATTTCGTACTGGTCTCCGGTCATGCAGCGTGCTCCGCCGGGCGTCACCTCAAACGTGTTTTCCACGCCCACCATACCGATGCCCGGGACGCTCTGTTTGGGTTCAAGAGCCAGCACCATGCCGGTTTCCAGAGGACGATCAAATCCCCTGGCAATAACGGGCCAGCCGTCAATGGTCAGGCCGATGCCATGGCCCACAAAGGCGACTTGATTATGCCCACGGCCCATGAACCCTTCCGACATTCCCGCTTTTTGGGCCATTTCCAAACAACGAGCGTACAACTCCGAAGGAATCGCTCCCGGCACCATGCTCTCGACAAGCATGGCCTGCACATCCATGCAGAAGGAATGCGCGGAACGGACGCTCTCCGGAATGGAAGCAACCGGACCGGACCAGTATACCTGGGTCTTGTCCGTGCAGTAGCCTTCCAGGGAAAAGCCGATGTCACAAACCAACGGTTCGCCTTCACCCCAAATGCGCTCGGCACTGCCCATGGACGGAATGGCGGGGTGCTCGCCTCGTACGCCCACCGGACCGTTGAACGCGCTGGAATAGTCCCCGGAATCCCCAATGCTCACATGCCCCAAAAAGATTTCCTCTCCAAAGGCTCCCATGCGCATCTGCCCCATGTGTCCCTTGGAAAAAAACACCTCCCACGCTCGGTGCGCCACGTCCCGTTCGCTCATGCCGGGCCGCAACAGCGGCGGCAATAACGTATAGAGGCACTCATGGTGCAACGCCCCGCACCGCCGAAGGATTTCCAATTCCCACTCGGATTTGTAACTCCGGGCCAACCCAAGTACGGCGTCGCCGGGAACCAGCTCCACGCCCGCCAGCTTGCGGCGCAGCAGGTCACCCAGTTGCCAGGTCAGACCACCGGTCTCAGCGGCCATAACCCCGGATAAATCGCTCCCGGCTTCCCGGGCCAACCCTTCCAACTGGCCGTAGGACGTAAAGGCCAACTTGGTGGGAACGGCGCTTTCCAACTCGGCCCGCTCCACCCCACGACGGCAAAACAGGACTGGATCGCCTTCCAGGGGAAGCCAAAACACACCGTTTGCCAACGTGCCGGACAAATAATAGATATTCACTCGGGAAAAAACGAGCAATCCACCTGCTTCCGGTGCCTGCTGGCGCAATAATTCACGGCAGCGATTCCAACGGACAGCCAATTCAGTTTGCGGGACAAGATAGCGCTGATGAGGCATATTCGGCTCCAAAGGTTTCTTACTAGGCAACAGGGTCCAATTGCGGTAGGGAAGTCCACGAACCAAACGACAGGTCCACGCCGTCGGAATGACGCGTCGCGTCCCGGTTCAGGACGCAAAAGACCGCCCATCCCCGCCGACGTCGAACCGCTGATTGTCATACAAGCATAAAGGACTCGCATGCTGCACGATATTAAGGAGCTAACTGCCCTGCTTCGGGAGGTCAAGACCATTGCCGTACTCGGCGCGGTGGATAAACCCGGACGCCCCGTGGACATGGTGGGACGATACCTCATTGACGCGGGGTACGACGTGATCCCAGTCCACCCCAAACGGACCGATGTATGGGGACTGCCCACCTTTACCAGCCTGTCCGAAGTACCCCGTCCCGTGGATATGGTGAATCTCTTCCGCGCCGCTCCGCATTGTCCCGGACATGCCGAAGAAACACTGCGGCTGGATCCTTTGCCCCGCTGTTTCTGGATGCAGACCGGCATCTTTAGTCCCGAGGCCCGCGCCATGCTGGCCGGCTCAGGCATCACCGTGGTGGAGGATCTTTGTCTGAAAGTCTTTCACGAAGCACATCTGCCTGGAGCCACGGCATGACGGTAGCCTTCGAATGCCGCATGTGCGGTCACTGCTGTCATGGAGAGGGCGGAATCATCCTCAGCCCCAAGGACCAGGCCCGGTTGGCCGATCACCTGGCCATTCCCGTGGACCAACTTCTGGAACGCTACTCCCGCGACCAGGGAGGCAAGCCCTGCCTGCGCACCGGCGAGGATGGCTATTGCGTCTTTTTCGAACAAAACAAGGGGTGTACCGTCCATCCGGGCCGACCCGATATCTGCCGCGCCTGGCCTTTTTTCCGGGGCAACCTCGTGGATCGCATGAGCTGGGAAATGATCCACGACTACTGTCCGGGGGTGAACCCCGAGGCCGGCCACAAGGAATTCGTTCGCCAGGGCAGGGAATATTTGCGAAAACACGACCTGCTCCGCCACGATCCCCAAGTGGACCCAAACGCCCTCATTCTCGACGAGGAATGACCGAGAAGATCAATGAACGTTCGGGACTGTTATCGCATACTTAACGTGCCGCAAGGGGCCGGACCGGATGAGATCAAATCCGCGTTCCGTAAGCAGGCCTTTCGGCTGCATCCGGATCTGAACCCCAGCCCGAATGCAGCGGACCAATTCCGCAAGCTCAACGAAGCGTATGTGATTCTGACCCGAACCCAGGAACAGGACGATGCGTCCTTCCACAAAAAGCAACGGCCCGGGCCGAAGCCGCACTCCCCCCAAAGCGGTCCCCAGGCCTCCCGAGCCCATGGTGCGGGAGCCTACGCCTCTTCCCCGAGCGGCGGCAGTTCCAGCTCTGGGCAACAAGCCTCCCGCGCCAAAACACAACAAAAGCGGCAGACATTTCACTATAAAGAAGAGGAAGTTCTCAGCGATCTGCTCAAGGATCCCTTTGCCCGCAAGGTCTTTGAAGATATTTACAGCCAGATCAGAGACGGACGCCCCGCCCACCGCCCGGCAAAGGTTTCGCGCCGAAGCATCCAGCTCGACTGGGGAAGTCGCAGCTTTAATCTGGATCTGAGCCGGGGCGTACGCACCCGGGTAAGGGATTGGTTTCGCCGTCAGCTCGACGACGAACAGACGCTCAGTTACCCGGCCCATTTGCTGCTGCCCGGGCGGACCATCCGTCTGGACATCCGCTCACGCTTCGCCAAACCACGCACCATTGAAATTCGCCTTCCTGCGGATTTTTCCCCGGGCCGTCCCATACGGTTAAAAAACCTCGGACGCAGTCTCGGCCCCTTCAAAGGTGACCTTTATCTCCGCATCGTGGGCAAATAGACAGCCCAAATTCGCAATTCCGCCTTGGGGAAGACGGCTTTCCGCTTCAACCCGTCCGGCAAATCATCCGCCCACGGCTTGAACTTCCCGCCATATTTTACTAGCAGCTGGAAGCATCAAAGGAGGAGGTTCAGGAATGCTCGCCATCTTCGATTACAACGCCGGCAATCAGACCAGCGTGCATCGCGCTCTCGACGCTATCGGTATACCAAATAAAATAACCAATAATCCGAAAGAGCTACGTAAAGCACACGGCATTATTTTTCCCGGAGTGGGCGCAGCGGGCCAGGCCATGGAGGAACTTGCCTCCGAGGGGTTGGACGAAGCGCTCAAGACATTGATATGGGAAGAAAAACCCGTGCTCGGAATCTGTGTAGGCTGTCAGATTCTGCTGGATTACAGCGAGGAAAACGACACCAAGACCCTGGCGGTCATCCCCGGCGAATGTCGCCTGTTCAACCCATCCTGGACCGATTATAAGGATCAGCCGATCCGCGTTCCGCACATGGGCTGGAACAGCGTGACCCTGGAACAGCCCTGCGAACTGTTCGAGAACATCGAGCCGGATGCGGATTTTTATTTCGTCCACAGCTATTACCCGGCTCCCAAAGAAGAATTCGTCATCGGCACGACAACCTATGGCCGTCCCTTCTGCTCCGTGCATGGACGCAGAGGACTTTGGGCCGTGCAATTCCACCCGGAAAAAAGCGGTCGCCCCGGTCTGCGGCTGCTCAAGAATTTTCACAACTACTGTCTGGAGGTGGCCGATGCTCAGTAAACGCGTCATCCCCTGCCTGGACGTGCGCAACGGACGCCTGACCAAAGGCATCAAATTCAAGAACAACGTTGACATCGGTGATCCCGTGGAAACCGCCAAGCGGTATTATGAAGAAGGCGCGGACGAGATCGTCTTTTATGACATCACGGCCAGCTCCGAAGCACGCGGCATTTTTCTGGATGTGGTGGAGGCCGTGGCCAAGCAAATCTTCATTCCGTTCTCTGTGGGCGGCGGCATCAACAGTGTTGATGACATGCGCGCCGTGCTTCGGGCTGGAGCAGAAAAAGTCTCGGTAAACTCCGGCGCGGTCAAAAATCCGGACATCATCAGCCAGGGCGCCGCCCAATTCGGTGCGCAATGCGTGGTGCTGGGCATGGATGTAAAACGCGTTCCCGTTACCAAAGACATCCCCTCGGGCTTTGAGATCGTCATCCACGGCGGACGCAAACACATGGGCATGGACGCCATCGAATGGGCAAAAACCGGCGAGGCACTGGGAGCCGGGGAAATTTGCCTGAACTCCATTGATGCGGACGGGACCAAGGACGGCTACGACATTGAACTGACCCGCAAAGTGGTGCAGGCCGTTTCCATTCCGGTCATTGCCTCGGGCGGGGCAGGCCATCCCGAGCATATGGTGGAAGCGGTCACGGACGGTATGGCCTCGGCCGCCCTCATTGCCTCCATCGTCCACTACGGAGAGTGGACCGTCCCCGGCATAAAACGCTACATGCATGACCAGGGCGTCAATATGCGCATGGTCTGGTAATATGAAGCACGAAAAAAAGGCGGCATCCCCAAGAGGATGCCGCCTTTTTTTCGTGAACCGCCACACATCATCGCAATTCCCAGGTACGTATCTGCGCGGTCCCGGCCACCTTGAGCAACTCCTGATTGGCCTGCTCCGTCAGCCTGCCTAAAAAACGTTCCTGCCCCGCCTTTGTCTGCAGATCCGGAAATCGCTCCATGGAAAGCGTTTCCAACAGCACCATGGCGTAATCGTTCTTGTGTGACCGAAACCAGACCGCGCCCCGCTCATCGGCAAAGGAAAGCAAAAACTCCAACCGGGCAAAACCGCCCTGCTCAGGGTGCAAATTCCCGAGAATCACCAAAACTTCCTGATGTTCCGGAATCAGCGGAGTGGACTCTTCCGGCTCCTGATGGGCGGCGCATCCTGACAACACGCCACAAGACAAGGCCAGCACCGAGCAACACACAACGATTTGCCACCATCTGAAAAACAATTCGTTTCGATGTACCATGCTCACCGCTTACCTTTCCGCAGCAGCCGAGTAAAGCCGCCTCACAAAATGTTGGGTGTCACCAGCCCAGCCAGCCCAGACACCACAGCACAACCATGCCCGTGACGATCGTCCAAAATAAATTTTTGGTCCGCCATGCCACCACAGAAGCGGCCAAGGCAGCTAAAAAGCGGTAATTCCCAAGAGAAAAATCCAACACTCCGTCATGCGGCCGCAAAATGGCCGGAAAGACCAGGGCGGAGAGAACAGCCGGAGGCACATACCGCAGTCCGCGCATCAGCCACGAGGGCATTTCCCGTTTGCTGAAAATAAGAATAAAGGAAAGGCGGGATGCCAGGGTTACCACGCCGCAAGCCACCATAAGCAACCACAGGGAAGCGCCCTGAAATCCCCCCAGGGCCGCGGACGACGTTACGGGATCGCTCATTTTCTCCCTCCCCGCAATTCCGCGAGCAGCCCGGCGGCAATTCCCGCAAAGGCTCCGGCCATAAGCCCGAGGTTGTAGGGCAACGGTGCGGCCCAAACGGCCACGGACCCGCCCAACACAGCAGCCACACAGCAGGGACGGTCACGCAGGACCGGAAAAATCAAGGCCAAAAAACAAAGAGGCACCGCAAAGTCCAGTTGCCAGGCCGAAGGGATCAGCGCCCCCAAAAATATGCCCATGGCGTTGCCGAGTTGCCATAGGAAAACCATACTCACAGCGGTACCAATGTAGAACCGATACGTCCCGCCCTGCTCCATACGGATCACGGAAACACCGAAAGCCTGGTCCGAAAGCACCCAGCCACCGACCCACCTGGCCCAGGAAGGGGCATTGCGCAAATATGGCGCCAATGCCGCAGAATACATAGTGAAACGAAGATTGACCACCAGTACGGCCAAAACCACAAGGAACGCACCGGCATGCTTGTCCAACAACTGGAGAGCCACCAACTGGGAAGCCCCGGCATTGACGATGAAGGAAAATCCGAACGCCTCGGGGACACGCATTCCTGCCTCTACCGAGGCCATGCCGCAAATTGCGGCAAAGGGGAGCACCCCTGGAACCACGGGAAGAAGCGCCTTCACTCCCTGCAAATATTCATTTCGTGCCGTCATATCGTGCACCAGTATTGATTGTGTGCTCAAAGGGAGCATGCCGCACGGTCCCTTTTTCCCAAAGGAAAAGGCAAACCATTGCGCGGCTTGGTTACGCGCGTAGCTTGCCTTTCGTGTGCGTCCGGCTCAAGCCCTGGAGCACCGTTATGCTCGGGTCATTGTTGCCCGGGCTTATTCGCCCATGACCCGGTCCTTGGCCTTTTTAAAAAAGCTCTTGGCCTTGTTCATGGGCTTTTGTTCCTCAAGCGTCTGAAACTCCTGAAGCAATTCTTCCTGGCGACGGGACAGCCGGGTCGGGGTGAGCACCTTCACCTCCACCAACAGGTCGCCCTTGTGGGAGCTGCCGAGATGAGGAAGCCCCATGCCCTTGATACGAAAGACCTCGCCCCCCTGGGTACCGCGGGGAATGTCCACGGTCACGGGTTCATCCAGCGTGGGTACGAGTACCTTGTCTCCAAGCGCGGCCTGCACCAGTCCAACGTCCTGGGTAACCACGAGATCCCGGCCTTGCCGCCGGAAAACCTTGTCCGGCTCCACGCGGATGTCAACGAAGAGGTCGCCCGGAGGACCGCCGTGTATTCCGGCCCCCCCCTCGCCGCGCAGGCGCAGACGCGAACCGTCGTCGACCCCGGCGGGAATGCGAACCTTCAGATCCTTGGTCTCGCGTTTGACGCCGCGCCCACCACAGGTTTCACAGGGATCGGAAATGAGCTGCCCCTGCCCGTGGCACACGGGGCAAGGCACGGAAATGCGGAAAAAGCCCTGGGCTTGCTGAACCGCTCCGGTCCCGCCACACTGGGGACATGTTTCAGGCGAGGAACCGGGCTTGGCCCCGGAGCCGCCGCAATCGTCGCAAAGCACATCCTTGGGCAACTTCAAGTCCACTTCGGTGCCGCACGCAGCGTCGCGGAAAGAAATGGTCATGGAGTACCGCAGGTCGGCCCCGGTCTGGGCCCGGGTACGTCCTTGCCGACCTCCTGACCCTCCAAACCCGAAAAACTCTCCGAAGATGTCGCTGAACGCGCCGAAGATGTCCTCGGTGGAGGAGAACCCGGAAAATCCGTTGTCCCCCATGCCGGAATGCCCGAATTGGTCGTACCGACGACGTTTTTCCGCGTCCCGAAGAACATCGTAGGCTTCGGCCGCTTCCTTAAAGCGAGCCTCCGCCTCCGGGTCGTCGGGGTTGCGGTCCGGATGATTCTCAAAGGCCATCTTGCGATAGGCCCGCTTGATTTCATCTTCTCCGGCGTCTCGAGAGACGCCCAGCACTTCGTAGAAATCCCGTTTCGACATGATGATTATTCAGCACTTTTGTCACTGATAAGAATGCCCGCTGTTGGCAAATCGCTGTCGGGATGCACTTTTCCCGCAGCAATCTCCCGAAGGGCGGTGACGGCTTCCTTGTTTTTGGAATCCACCAACGGATCGTATCCCTCACGATACTGCTTGACCCGCTTGATGGCCATCTGCACAATAAGAAAGCGGTTGCCGATTTGTTCCAGGCAATCTTCGACGGTAATTCTCGCCATGGCTTCTCCTCGCGAAATACCCGACCGGATGGCCGGTGAGAGAATGTAATGCGGCGAAACGGCTTGTCAACGTCCGGATCGTTACTTCCCTATCGTTACCGACACGGAATGCCGCCCCGCAAAGCGGATAAAAGTATCCGCACGCCCCTTGCAAGTCAAGCGCAAATCCACTACCCATCGCGGCGACGTTGCAAAATGCCGCCAGGAGTCGTTTCGTGCCTCGCATCAAGTTAACATACGCACAAAAAAAATGTGTTGCCACCGTGGGCATGCTCATGCAAAAAACCCAGATGGCAAGCGCAGGAGCCCGCATTGGAATCGCGGTCTCCGGTGGGGTGGACAGCTTCACACTGCTCCAGGTGTTGCTCATCCGGCGACGCATTCTCCCCTTCCCGCTTGAACTCATGGTCCTGCATGTAAATCCGGGATTTGATCCGCAAGACCATGCACCGCTGGTGGATTGGTGCGCCCGCCGCGGCGTTGCCGCCCATGTGGAAGTCACGGATTTCGGTCCACGGGCTCACTCCGAGGAAAACCGTAAGGGTTCCCCCTGCTTCCATTGTTCGTGGATGCGCCGAAAGCGGCTCTTTGAACTCTGCGGGCAATACGGGCTGACGCACCTGGCCCTGGGCCACAACACCGACGATTTGGTGGACACCTTTTTCATGAATATCTTCCAAAATGGTCGCGTGGACGGGCTTTCCTGCAATGAGCCGTTTTTCGGCGGCAAGCTCCATGTAATCCGCCCGGCGCTTCTTGTGGAAAAATCCTACATGAAAACAGCGGCCCGGCAATGGAAATTACCGATCTGGGCCAATGTGTGTCCGTCCAACGGCGTCACCCGCAGAGCCGATATACACGACAAGATTGAGGATTGCATGAAAGTTGGAAAAGGGACAAAAAACAAGGTGTTCAACGCCCTCAAAAGATACCAACTTGACTTGACCTTACAGAATCTCTAGAGTAAAAGCCGAACAGGAATAATTGTGAGACCACTGCCTTTCCACCTCTCAACGCACCGGACAACTGATGTTTTTTAGGAAATATCATATCGTCGTCTTCAAGGACAGACAGGGGTCTTGCCGGAAGTTCCAAATCCGCGGCTGGACGATTTGCTTCCTGCTTACCCTCATGGTTGGGCTGGCCGCCGGCAACATCTATCTGTGGAAATATTACGGAAATCACGCCAGCCTGGAACGCGGTCTGGCCATCTCCGAAAAAATCGTCCAGGAGCAAAAAACACAGCTCCTCTCCCTTTCGCAAAAAATCGCAAACCTGCAGGAAAACCTCACTCGCATCCGGGATTTCGATTCCAAGCTGCGGGTCATGATGAATATCGATCAAAATTCCGGGGAAACCGTAAATCCCCAGGGCGGTCCTACGGGCGCCGACTTTTCGGAAGGCTACCTGCCGCTCTACCGCCAGGAACTGCTTGCCAGAAAAATGCACGAGTTCCTGAATCAACTCAATGTGGAAGCACGGCTCGAAGAAGTCCGCCAACAGGAAATTCTTCAGACGCTGCGTACCAATCAGGATCTGATGCAGACAACGCCCTCCATCTGGCCCACGGCCGGATGGGTCACCTCTCCCTTTGGGCCGCGCATCTCCAAGTTCACCGGAAAACGTGAATTCCATAAAGGTATCGACATTTCCGCCCCGGAAGGTACGCCGGTCTATGCGCCTGCTTCGGGCAAGGTGGTCTTTGCCGGACGCGACGGCTCTTACGGCCTAACCATTAAAATCTCCCACAATTCCAACCTGCTGACCCGCTACGCACATTTGCAATCCGTGGACGTCAAGGTAGGACACAGGATCCAACGCGGCGAAATTATCGGGCGTGTAGGCAACACGGGCCGCAGCACCGGACCGCACCTCCACTACGAGGTTCGTCTCTCCGGCATGCCGGTGGATCCAAGACATTACATTCTCAATTAATGCCCATGACGCGCATCAGCCCTCCCCGCCTCGGCCGGGAGGGCTTTTCTTTTGCATCCCGCATTGCTTACCATGCCACGAAACCCTTGATTCGCATTGTGTTCAACAGCATTACAGCTTTCCAGTCCGACACTTTTCCTGTACTTTCCCGAGTGGCGATTTCTTGTCGTCGAATTCGCCAGCGCCCCGCGCAGTAGCCCACAGAGCGTCACCCCACGGAGACTGGTTCAAAACTTGCTCGGAAAGGCCTGATGGATATTTTCAATTTCGATCCGAACAAGCTGCTCAGCTTTTATCTCACACTGTTTCGATTCAGCGTGGTGCTTTTTCTGCTGCCGTTTTTCGGTGGAAAGACCGTCCCCAAACCCGTCAAGGCCGCCCTTGTTTTGGTGCTCTCCCTGGCCGTCTGGCCGGACCTCTCCTTCCCCGGCTCCCTTATGCCCGGCAATCCTTGGGAAATAATCATCATGTTTCTTGGGGAGCTGCTCATGGGCCTTATCATGGGGATGATGGTCCAATTTCTTTTTGCCGCCATTCAAACAGGAGGACAGCTCATCGGCTTCCAAATGGGATTCGCCATGGTCAACGTTGTGGATCCGCTCACAGGCACCAGCGAAGCAGTCACCGCCCATTTCCTGTACATGATCGCCATGTTGACCTTCCTCGCCTTAAACGGTCCCCTGCACCTGCTCAACGGGGTTGCCGAAAGCTTCAAACTCGTTCCGCCGGGATCGCTGTTGCTGACACCTGAAGCCGTCAACCAAGTTCTCGATTTTTCCAAACAAATATTTGTTCTTGCCATCCGCATCGCCGCCCCCATCATGGCCGCTCTCTTCATGGTGGATCTCGCCCTGGCACTTATCGGTCGCGCCGCTCCGCAAATGCATGTGCTTGTTCTTGGATTCCCCATCAAAATTTCCGTGGGCTTCTTTTTTCTCGGCATGCTTTTCGACATCATGGCCACTTACGTAGGCAACTACATCCAGGCTCTGGACGCGGTTTACATAAACCTGTTCCGGGCGCTCGGGCCGGGAACCGGCGGGTAGGAGCTTTGCATGGCCTTTGGACAAGAAGATCCGAGTAAAACGGAAAAAGCCACCCCCAAGCGTCGGAAAAAAGCCCGCGGCGAGGGCAACGTTCCGAAAAGCAGTGAAATGAGCAAGGTCATGACCCTGCTCACGGGTGTGATCATGCTTCGGATCATGGTTCCCTACTTCTATGAGCGCCTGGGAGGTATCTACCGCTGGAGCTTGCATGATGCCGTTGGCATGGAACTGGATAAGCAGCGCGCCTACGAATTGTTCGTCTGGTGCGTCAAGGAAATCGCCCTGCTCGTCATGCCCATTCTTCTTGTCGTGGCGCTCATCGCTTTTCTGACCATGCGCCTGCAGGTCGGTCAGCTTTGGACGACCAAGGTGTTCAAGCCCAAATGGGGACGGATGTTCAACCTGGTCAAAGGGATCAAGCGCCTCATGATCAGCCCTCAGGCACTGTTCCGGCTGGGCAAAAGCGTGGGGCAGGCCGTTGCCGTGGGTATTGCTCCCGTGATCATCCTGCGCCAGGAGTACCCGAAGCTGATTACCCTCTTCGACATGACGCCGGAAGCCGTGGCCGTCTACATCCTCAGCATCGGCTACAAAATGGCCTGCTATGCCCTGATTCCCATGCTCATCATCGGCATCATCGACTTGATCTACAACCGCTGGAACTACGAAGAGCAGTTGAAAATGACCAAGGACGAAATCAAGGATGAACGCAAACAGGCTGAAGGTGACCCGGAAGTCCGCGCTGAACAGCGTAAAAAAATGATGGAAAGCATGGCCCAGCGCATGATGGAAAGCGTCCCCAAAGCGGACGTTGTGGTTACCAACCCGGTCCATCTGGCCATTGCGCTGAGCTACAACCCGCTCGATGCTCCTGCTCCCCTGGTACTGGCCAAAGGCTCGGGTGCCACGGCGGAACGCATTAAGGATATCGCCCGCGAACACAACATTCCCATCCGTGAAGACAAGCCTCTGGCACAGGCTTTGTATAAACAGGTGGAGATCGGGGACACCATCCCCGAGGAGCTGTTCCAGGCGGTTGCCGCGATTCTTGCCAGACTTGACAAATTCCGCGCCAATCGTTGATTCCCGGCTCCGCTCCAGCTGAAAGCCCAACCGAGCGAGGTGTCAAAAATATGGCCGGAACCAATACCAAGAACTTCCTCCAAAATATCGACTACGAACGCTTCGCCAAACAGGGAGATGTACTGCTGGCAGGCGGCGTGGTGGTTATTCTCTTCGTCATGCTGGTGCCGCTGCCGACCATCTTCCTGGACTTCATGCTTTCGGTGAGCATCTCGCTCGGGCTGGTGGTTTTGATCACGGCCATGTTCATGACCAGCCCCTTGGAATTCTCCATCTTTCCGTCACTTTTGCTGGTCACGACCCTGCTCCGTCTGGCCCTGAACGTGGCCACCACGCGCGTCATCCTGCTACACGGCGATGAAGGCACCTCAGCTGCGGGGTCGGTCATTCAAAGTTTTGGCGAATTCGTTGTGGGCGGCAACTACGTCATCGGAATCGTCATTTTTATGATCCTGTTCATTCTGAACAAGACCGTCATCGTCCAGGGCACCACACGCATCGCGGAAGTGGCCGCACGCTTCACCTTGGACGCCATGCCCGGTAAGCAGATGGCCATCGAGGCGGACCTCAATGCAGGACTCATCGACGAACAGCAAGCCGTGCAGCAACGCGAGAACATCCGTCGCGAGGCCGACTTCTACGGCGCCATGGACGGTGCGGGCAAGTTTGTTTCCGGAGACGTGAAAGCCGGCATGATGATCACCATGGTCAACATCATCGGTGGATTTCTCATCGGTATTCTGCAGAAAGGTATGGATTGGCGCGACGCCGCCTCCACCTACACCCTGCTGACCATCGGTGACGGCCTTGTGGCCACCATCCCTTCTCTCATCATTTCCACCTCTGCAGGCATCATTGTTTCACGCGCCGCCTCCGAAGCCAAGATGGGCGAAGAATTCATCGGTCAGCTGACGCTGCACCACAAAGCGCTGCAACTCGTTTCCGGCATCCTGGTGGTCTTCGCCATTGTTCCCGGCATGCCCACCATCCCCTTCCTGGTTCTTGCCGGATTGCTGTTCGGCCTGAGCCGACTTTCCCGCGCCCAGCAGCAATCTCTGCAAGGTGCCGAAGAGGACGGTGCCAAGGTGCCCGCCACCACCCTGGACACGCCCGAGGAAGTGCAATCCCTGCTGGCTCTGGATCAACTGGAACTGGAAGTGGGATACGGACTCATTCCTCTGGTGGATGAAGAGCAAAGCGGCAACCTGCTCTCCAGAATCCGTTCCATACGGCGGCAATTCGCTCTTGATATGGGCGTAATCGTCCCCTCACTGCACCTGCGGGACAATCTTCAGCTCAAGCCCGGTGAATATCGGGTCATGATCAAAGGCAACTCCGTGGCTTCGGCGGAAATTCTCATTGATCACTATCTGGCCATGGACCCGGGTGACGCCAAACATCGTATTCAGGGAGTGGACACCGTGGAACCGGCTTTCAACCTGCCTGCGGTCTGGATTCCCGAGGCACAAAAGGAAGAGGCCATGCTCGCCGGCTACACCGTGGTGGATCCTTCCACTGTGGTGGCCACGCACCTTACGGAAGTGTTCCGCAGAAACCTTCACGAATTCCTCGGCCGACAGGAAGTGCAGGAACTTTTGGACAACCTCTCGGAACGCGCACCCAAGGCCGTGGAAAACCTGGTGCCGGGCATCATGTCTCTGGGCGTGATGCAAAAAGTTCTGCAATCACTGGTGCAGGAAGGCGTTTCCATTCGCGACCTGCTGACCATCGTGGAGACCCTGGCCGACTATGGCACAGCCATTCAGGATCCGGCTCAGCTGACGGAATACGTGCGTTCCCGCATGGGGCGGACCATTCTCAAGCCTTACCTGGCTTCGGACGGCAGCCTGCCCATCCTGACCCTGGATCCGGATATTGATCAAGTACTTAACGACAGCCTGCGCCAGACCGACCAGGGTGCGTATCTTGCCCTGGAGCCAGGCTTGGCCCAGCGCATCATCCAGAACATCAACCAAACCCTGGACAACGCCGTGGGTACGGACGGCACCCCGGTACTGCTGGTGACGCCTCACCTGCGTACCCATCTGGCGCAGCTTACGGTTCGTTTTCTGCCGACACTGCCGGTTATTTCCCAGGCCGAAATTCCGGCGGACGTGAAAATCCACTCCCTGGCCGTGGTTAAGTTGAGCTAGCCCATGCAAGTAAAGACCTTCCATGCCAAAAGTACGGCTCAGGCGCTGCTCATGGTCAAGGACGCCCTGGGGGATGATGCCGTGATCCTGTCCAACCGCACCGTGGAGCACGACGGTGACAAAGTGTGCGAAATCATGGCCGCCGTGGAACGCGGCGAACAGAAAAAGCAGGCGCACGAGGCCGCCCAAGCCATCGGCAAGGTCCGGGCCGCCACCCAGGGAAGCAGAACAACCACGGCACGCCCCACCAAGGACGACGTTCTTACCGAAGCGCTGGACGCGGGAGTTCCCTTTGCCGAGGAATGGTGCCGAATCAAAGAGCACTTCACGACACTGCTCAAGCCACAGATGCGCCTTCAGGAATTGGCGCCACGGCAGCGCGTAGCCCTGGACTACCTGGAGCGGGAGGGCGTGGCCGACAGCGTGGTCATGGATGTGTATCAGGAATTACACGCGGACCCGAACCGGAGCATCCTGCCCATTCTGGACGGCATGGCCTCGGCGCGCCCCTTTGGCAACGGACAGTGGCCGCAAAAATTCCAGGCATTTGCCGGGCCGAACGGCACAGGCAAAACCTCCTGCTGTATCCGGCTGGCCCTGCAGGAAAAAAAACGCCGCCCCAAATCCCGCATCTGCGTGGTTAGCGCGGATCAACGGCGCGGCCAAGGGCGTTTAATACTCCGCCACTATGCCGATCTCTCGGGGCTGGCATTCCGGGAAGTGGCCACGGCCGAAGATTTTGCCCAGCTCAAGACCGAAGCGCATTTGTTTGATTTGGTGCTTTTGGATCTTCCCGGGCTGGAACGAAAGGAAGTGCTGGATTCCCGCCTGCTCACTCTGGGAATGCTTCCCCATGACGATTTTGCGGTGCATCTGGTTCTGCCCCCGTTTTACAACGAAGCGCAATACCGAAATCTCCTCAGCCGCTATCACGCCCAAAGCGTGCAAAGCCTCATCTGGACGAAACTGGACGAAGCCTGTACGTATGGAGCCATGCTCAACGTGGCGGCTCGAACCGGTCTGCCCGTTTCGGCCCTGTCCTACGGCGCTGGGTTTCGGGAGGCGATCCAACCGGCCGAAACCGAAATGATGTGGCGGCTCCTGTTCAAACATCAGCTGCCCGGACAGAACAACTCCAAGGAGCATGCATAACCCATGAGCGATCATCTTCCCCTGGTTTTTTCCGTCACCTCCGGCAAGGGCGGAGTCGGCAAAACCAACCTCTCCGTCAACATGGCCTGCACCCTGGCGGATCAGGGAAAAAACGTGGTATTGTTGGATGCGGACCTCGGTCTGGCCAATGTGGACGTGGTGCTCGGGCTGGCACCCAAGTACAATCTGTTCCACTTGTTTCACGAAGGCGCGTCCCTGGACAAGATCCTCATGGAAACACCCTATGGATTTCGCATCCTGCCTGCCGCCTCCGGAGTAAGCGACATGGTCACCCTTTCCACCGGCCAAAAGCTGGAACTGCTGGAAGCCATGGACGTGCTGGAAGACGATCTGGATTACCTGATTGTTGACACCGGTGCGGGCATTAACGATAATGTTTTATATTTCAACATTGCGGCCCAGGAACGACTGCTCGTTCTCACACCAGAACCCACGTCGCTCACCGATGCCTATGCCCTGATCAAGGTGCTCAAAGTGCACCACGGGGTGGAACGCTTTCGCGTTTTAATCAACATGGTCCGGGACGAACGGGCGGCCAAGGAAGTGTATCTCAAGCTCTCCAATGCCTGCGACCA
The DNA here is from genome assembly GCF_900167125.1 of Paucidesulfovibrio gracilis DSM 16080. Lineage (NCBI taxonomy): Bacteria > Pseudomonadati > Thermodesulfobacteriota > Desulfovibrionia > Desulfovibrionales > Desulfovibrionaceae > Paucidesulfovibrio > Paucidesulfovibrio gracilis. The sequence continues at coordinate 66,025 of NZ_FUYC01000009.1, read as the reverse complement.
CTTCCTCAGCGGGGTTTCGCTGGACCTTGTAGGCTTTGTGCCTATGGATCCGGCCGTACGTAAGGCAGTCGTGGAACAGCGTCCCTTCATCCAGTCCGCGCCGAACGGTCCGGCCGGTGTTGCGCTTCGCAAGGCGGTTCAACGCATCAACAAATGGAAAGCAGCATCCAACGTCGATGGCAATATTAAATTCTTCTGGAAAAAGCTCCTCTTCCAAGAGCGATCCGTGGCATGACCTGGAAAGCGGCCGGGTTGCCTGGGCAGACTTTTCGCCCAAGCAGCAGGAGGCCATTGTCAGGCATTTCGCCCCGAAGATCCGCATTCTTGCGTTGAGGCTGAAGGCAAAACTTCCACAGAGCGTGGAACTCTCCGAGCTGATGAGCGCGGGGAGCCTCGGGCTGTTGGACGCCTTGAAGAAGTTCGACCCCACCCTGGGCATCAAATTTGATACCTACTCGGAAAACCGCATCAAAGGCGCGATGCTCGACGAATTGCGCCGCATGGACTGGTTTTCCCGAGGACTGCGGCACAAGGTCAAAACCATTGAGGAAGCGTCCCGCCAGATCGAACACAAAACAGGCCGGCAGGCCACAGCCAGGCAAATTGAAAAGCACACGGGCATGAGCGCGAAGGAAGTGCAGCAGGGTATGGAGGCGTTGCAAAACCAACTCTGCATCAGCCTGGATAATTTTCAGGAAAATCTGGTGGGTGGAAAAAACGCCCTTGGAGAAAATGAACCCTACCAGTCCGCCGCATTCCAGGAAATGGTGGACAAGGTCGCCCTTTTGATTGAAGAGTTGACTCCACGGGAAAAACTCGTCATCTCCCTATACTATGGGGAAGAACTGAACATGAAGGAAACCGCCGAAGTCATGGACATCACCGAAGGACGCGTTTCCCAATTGCATTCCCAAGCCCTGCTCAAGCTGCGAGCCAAGTACCGCGACCGGTTTGACGCGGAATAACCCTCAACTTTACAGAGACTAAAGACGCATGAAAAAGCACCCGAAAATGCGCATTCTGGTGGTGGACGACTTTTCCACCATGCGGCGAATCATCAAAAACATCCTGCGACAGCTCGGATACGACAACGTGGTGGAAGCCGACGACGGCACTACGGCATGGGAAGTTCTGAACAAAGACAATATTGATTTCATTGTTTCGGACTGGAACATGCCGCAGATGACGGGCATCGAATTGCTCCGCAAAGTCCGCTCCAGCGAAGAGTACTCGGACATTCCCTTTCTTATGGTCACGGCTGAGGCTCAGCAGGAAAACATCATTGAGGCGGTTCAGGCGAAGGTCAACAATTACATCGTCAAACCCTTCACACCGGAGACGCTTGGTCAAAAAATCGACAAGATCTTTGGTGGGTAACTTCCCGGGAAGGTGACGCATGGTTTTCATGGTGGCGGACGAGCCGGACGAAGTCCTGGAAACGCCGGAAGGCGACCTCGAGGGCGAGGGGACACTCAAGGCCCAGCTTGACGACACAGAAATCTCCCGTGCGTCCCAAAAGGTCGACCTGGACCTGGACGATGCTCCGTTTTTGGAGGAGGAGGAAGAGGAAGAAGAGGTTCTGGAAGAGGAACCCCTTACCGACGAAACCGAAGAAACGCCCCAAAAACGACGCAAGGCTCCGGCCTGGGCCCAAAACAAACTGCTGCTCATCGGCTTGCTTGTGGGGCTGTTGCTCGGGGCCGGATCCTTTTTCCTCTTTTCCGGTTCTGAAGCCCCTCCGGAAGAACCACCAGCTCCGGCAGAAGTCGCTGAACAGCCTGCTCCGGGGGAAGAACCCCTGCCTCAGGAAACAGCAGAACCGGCTCTGGAACCGGAAACCGTCGTGGAAGAAGAGTCTCCGCCCCCCGGGGAATCCCTTGTTCGGCTTGATCCCTTCCTGATCGAACAGCGCGACGACGAGGGAGAACTTCGATTCCTTGAGGTCAGCCTGGTCTTTGCCACTCCGGATATGGCGCTGGCTTCCAACCTCACCCGGGAAAGTCCCACAGTGCGTTACGCGCTTTATTATTACATGCGGAATAAGGATCTTCAGTTTTTGACCGATGAGAACAATACGGAGCAATTAAAAAAGGAACTACTGGCCGTGGTCAATCAGTACATGTCCGCAGGTCGGTTCGAGACGATCCTTTTTGAAAAATACCTGGTGAGGTGAAGCCATGTCTTCTCCCATCGATTACCCGATCCTGGTTTCCCAGCTGCCTTTCGTCAGCAAGCTGGCCACGGCGGAACAAACACACCCCGAGGTCCGCCAGGAACAGTTCGCCAACCTGCTGAGCCAACAGCAGCAGGCAGAACGCGCACGGGTCAAGGAAATCGAAAAAAAGGAGAAGAGCAGCACCGTAACCCGTGACGGCGGCGGTTCCGGCCAGGGCCAAACGGGTCAACAGGCGCGGGAAAAGTCCCCGCCCAAGGAAGAACCGCCTCTCGCTTCCAATGCCTCTCCCTGGTCCGGAAACATCATCAACAAGCGAGTCTGATTCCGCATGGACAACACCGGCATCCTCCTCATTCTTTTCACCGTTATCGAACTCGTTCTTCTGGGTGTGGTCACGGCGTTCTTCATGCGCTTGAAAAAATCAGAAGCGCTGGTGTCCACCCTGCAGGAACGCCAGGAAGAATTCCTCAACCGGCTGCAATTTAATGCGCAATTGGAACAAGAGCTGGTGCAGTCCTTCCAGCAGCGACAAAAACAGCTTACGGCTTTGGACGAGCAACTGGAAACCCAGGCCAAGCGACTGGAAAAACTTCTGGCCCAGGCTCGGGAATACAGCAAATCGCCCAGCTTCCTGCGGCAAATCATCCTATCCGGCCACAAGGAAGGCGCCTCCCCCGAACGACTGGCCAAATCCACCGGGCTTTCTTTGGAAGAGGTACAGCTGATCATTGATCAGGCCGGATAGCCCCGGATTTTCGCCATGCCCTCCCAATCAAACGGCCCTCATCCGCCCTACAGCTCCGGGGACCAACGCCGCGGCACCCGCTTTCGGCGCCGACATACCCCGGGTGATCTCGTGGCCGGACGTGTCGTGCGTAATGCGGGCGAAGGCATGGCCTGGGTCGATTTTGAAGGCGAAGCCCTGCTCACCAACATGTCTCCCTGCCCGGCTCCCGGCACCATGCTTACTTTTGAGGTTTTGCGCACTCACCCGGAAATCCAACTTCGCGAAGCCCGTGGCGCGGCCAACACCGCCAGCGGACTATCCCGCCAGATTCATGACTTTTTTGCGGCCCGATCCGCATTTGAAGCCCGGCTGGCGCAAGGAGACCACACCACAGGAACGGACCAAGCGTCCTTTCTCCAAGCACTCCCGCCCGGTGCCACTGAATTGTACGCTCGCGTCAACGACTGCGTCCGCGCCATCAATGACATCATCCGCGAACAGCGAAGCGACCGGCTTTCCTATCCTCCGTGGCTGGCTCCACATGCCAGAGAACTGGAGCTGCTTTGCACCCCGCCGGACGCGGCATGGGGCCACGCCGTATTGGGACTTCGCACCGCCCGATTCGGGGCGGTGCAGATTCGAGCAGTCCTTCGCTCCCCGCAACTTCGCTGCCGTGTCTACGCCGAACACCCCCAAGGAGCGGAACGCCTGGTCCCGTTGCTGGTTGTTGCCCTGCCCAGATCGGAAACGTCCTGGGAGGTGGAATCGGGCCGGGCCGAACGACTCCCGAAACGCCATCGTGGAGGGTTGCCTGCGGAATTATTGGCACCAATACCTCCACATTTTTCGCTCTAACAGCGCTGTTGGAAAAAACGCACAGTTAAGAGGCTGCTTCTAAGACATCAAATCGTCGCGTGCAGGAAGTACCCGTCGTCCTGATTTTTTTGCGCCTTGCACCCGCACCTTGGTGACCAGCCAGGATATTGTTTTCTTCAATGGTCAGCGAACACGTTGTTGGAAAAACGATACGTCCCCATTGCACAAACAAAAAGCTCCGCAAATGCGGAGCTTTTTTGTGCGACGACCGGGAGTTTCCCAAAACACTCCCGCAGACCTTGGAGTACTGATGCCTACACGGGAACCGGAGCGGGTTCCATAACCCCGCCACGTTCCGGTTTCTCTTTGGAAGCGGGGCGCACGGGCAGAGGCCGCGAGACCTCTTCCAAATACTCTTCGGCGTTTTCCTGCAGATGGCGGAGAAATTTGTTGTTCAGCTCATGCCCGGAGGCAAAGATTTCAAAACGGCCAAGCAACGGCTGATTCAGCACTGCGATATCGCCGATAAAATCAAGCAGCTTGTGACGCACGAATTCATCTTCATAGCGCAGGCCTTCCTCGTTCAGCACCGCGTAATCATCCAAAACAACGGCGTTGTCCAGGGAACCGCCAAGAGCCAGACCATTAGCATGCAGATATTCAACTTCCTTGAGGAAACCGAATGTCCGGGCCTTGGCCACTTCACTGGCAAATCGTTCGGGGCTCACATCCAGAGCCAAATTCTGGCGACCAATGGCGGAATGGGCGAATTCAATGGTGTAGTCCACGAACAGACCGTCATAGGGGCTGGCTTTGATGAACTTCCCGTTCTGCTCGAAGAGCATGGGCTTCTTTACGGCCAAGCAGGTCCGGGGCTTGCTCAACGTACGCAGTCCGGCTTCCCTAAGGAGGTAAACGAACGGAGCGGCACTGCCGTCCATGATCGGCAGTTCGCTGCCGTCGACATCAATAAGGATGTTGTCGATGCCCATACCGCGCACAGCGGCCATGAGATGCTCCACAGTGGAGACGGAAGCGGATTCGTTGCCCAAGGTGGTGGCCAATCCGGTGCTCACCACGAGTTCTGGCGTAGGGGTCAGAAAAACGGAGCCGGAGCCGTTCCGAACGGAAAAAAGGATCCCGGTATCTTCCGTGGCGGGCCGCAAAGTCAAGCCGACTTGTTTTCCACTATGAAGTCCAGTTCCGGTGCAGCGAATTGTCGAATGAATCGTGGTCTGTAGCATGTCGCCTCCTGGCCCCACATAAGCAAAATAGATACCAACACTCACACTTTTCTATCTAGCTGAAAAGAAACAATAAATCACAACGAACCAGCACCCGAAAACTGTTTCAAAAACGCCAATCGTGGCAAGATCACAACACCATTTGCAGCATTTTCGCCACTGCGAAACAATGTCCCTCAATCCCGGGTTCGCCAAGCCATCAACATGCGGTCTCGCCCAGCAAGATCAGGCGCAATCCGGGCATCCCGAAACCCGCTTGCAGCGTCTTGAAATAGACGCAGCACGCCCGATCCCTGCTGCCAGCCGATCTCCACAAGCAACAAGCCGCCAGGACGCAAGCTCTGCGCCGCCATGGGCGCAAGCCGCCGGACATGGTCCAGGCCATCCTCCCCCGGACCGCCGCTCACCAGCGCTCCACGCGGCTCAAAGTCCGCCACTTCCCGACTCAGCTCCAAATATTCCTCGTGAGTGACGTATGGTGGATTGCTCACCACCAGATCCACCCCGCCGACCGGCAAAGGACGCCCCATATCGCCCTCAACGAAAACAAGCCGGTCATCCACGGCATTGCGGCGGGCATTGGACTGGGCCACGCGCAATGCGGCAACGCTCTGATCCAAGCCAACCCCCAAGGAATAGGACAGAGAAGCCGCCAATGCCACGGCCAGCGCTCCGGACCCGGTTCCCAAATCCAGAAAACGGACCGGCGCGGAATCATGCAGATGATCCAACGCGGCATCCACGAGTAATTCTGTTTCCGGGCGCGGTATGAGCACATCCGGCGTCACAAAAAAGGGTAGACCATAAAATTCCTGTTCCCCGAGCAAATAAGCCACAGGCTCCCCCCGCTCCCTGCGGCCCACCAGGATTTCAAACGCCGCCAGTTCCGCGTCCGTGAGTGTCCGGCGGTGCTCCATGAGGAGTTGTTCCGGAGTGCGCAACAAGGCTTTCCCCGCCAAAAGGCGGGCGGACAGAGCAGGAGAATCCACCCCGGCCCGATGCAATCGCTCTGTCGCATTTCTAAGCGCCTTGCCCAACTCCATACCCAGCCTCCTGTACCCGCCATCCTTTCAAAATAAAACGCCCGGGCAGGTCTGATGGAACAGTCCCGCATCGGGCGCTTAACCGCGCTTCCAACGTTACAATACGTTGTCGGCTCGGCGCGTGGTTTAATTACCGGCCTGACTCTTCAACGCCTCAGCCTGATAATGCGCACTCAGGGCGTTCACAAAATCATCCAGATCGCCTTCCATAACCTGATCCAGCTTGTAAAGCGTCAGGTTGATGCGGTGATCGGAAACGCGCCCCTGCGGAAAGTTATAAGTACGGATGCGCTCGGAACGGTCACCGGTTCCGACCTGGGAACGCCGGTTGGCGTCCTGCTCGGCCTTGGCCTTCTCCTGCTCCATCTGCAACAGCCTGGAACGCAGCACTTTCAAAGCCTTGGCCTTGTTCTTATGCTGCGATTTCTCGTCCTGACACGTAACCACCAGTCCGGTGGGCAAGTGCGTCAGGCGAATAGCTGAATCCGTGGTGTTCACGGACTGACCGCCCGGACCGGAGGAACGGTACACGTCAACCCGGATTTCGTCGGGCTTGATGTCCATGTCCACTTCCTCGGCTTCCGGCAAGATCGCCACAGTCACGGCCGAAGTATGAATGCGTCCCTGGGACTCGGTAGCCGGGACACGCTGCACGCGATGGGTGCCGGATTCATATTTCAAGTGGCTGTAGACCCGTTCCCCGGAAATATTGACGATAACTTCTTTAAGTCCGCCCGTGCCGGTTTCGTGCTGCTCCATCAGTTCGGCTTTCCAGCGCTTCTCCTCGGCGTAGCGGGAATACATGCGAAAAAGATCAGCAGCAAACAGCGCAGCCTCCTCGCCACCGGTACCAGCCCGAATTTCGAGGATAATGTTTTTTTCATCCAAGGGATCCTTGGGCAGCAGAAGCACCTTCAGGTCTTCGGTCAATTCTTCCAGACGCTCTTCCAAATCCGGAATCTCGGCCTGGGCCATTTCCCGAATGTCGGGATCCTTATCCCGCAACAATTCCTTGTTGTCGGCAAGATCACCAGAAATCTTTTTATATTCACGATATACCCGGACCACCTCGCCCAATTCACTATGGCTTTTGGTGACCTTGCGGTACCGCTCCTGGTCATTAAAAATATCAGGTTCCGCAAGCTGCTGTTCCAGCTCGTCGTAGGAAGCCTCAATCTCGTTAAGTTTTTTAAACATTTAGGCGCCCTCCTCGGAAACGGCGCATTCCAGGGCCGCAATGGCCACTTCGATCTGTGCGTCGTCGGGTTCCTTGGTGGTCAGCCCCTGCAACAGCAGACCCGGCCAACAAAGCATCCGGCACAGGACATTCCGGTGGAATTTTCCGGAAAACCGAATCAATTCGTAGGACAGACTGCTCACCGGCACCATGAGCAACAGCTTCAGCGCCACGATATACAGATGCTTGAGCACGAAGTGTTCCGGCGCCCATATCATGAGCAGCAGCGGAACAAGCACGGTGAACAGAATGATGGACAAAGCCAGCACGAACAACAAAAACGCGGTGCCGCAACGGGGGTGCAGCCGGCTGTATTGCCTTGCTTCGGACGGCACAAGGCGGGAACCGTTTTCAAAGGTCCAGATGGTTTTGTGTTCGGCCCCATGATACTGGAACACCCGACGGATGTCCGGCATCAGGGAAATAGCCAGAATGTATCCGACAAACATGAGAATCTTGAACAGGCCATCCCATATATGAAAGGACAAAGCGTTCACGTCGCCGGAAAGCCCCCACCACTGCATGACCACGGAGAAGAAATGGGGCAGCACGACAAAAAGCCCCAGGGCAAAGGCCAGGGCCGCCACCAGGGTGAGTACGAGATGCCACGTGGACAGCCCGCTTTTTTCTTCGCCGGTTTCCTCGTCCTCTTCCACGAGGGCTTCTTCCGCAGACCAGTTCAACGCCTTGATGCCGTTGACCATCGTTTCCAGCAGAACGGGAAAACCGCGAACAAACGGTTTTTTGAGCCAGGGACGATTCGTGAGTGAAAACCAGGGACGCAACTCCACCTTGATTTCCCCGTCCGGACGCCGAACGGCAATGGCCAGCCGGTCACGGGCGCGCATCATAACGCCCTCGATCACGGCCTGACCGCCCACGGAAAGCTTGGGAGCAGCGCAGAGTAAACGAGTCAATTTCACGGGAACCTCACTGTGGAAAGACGTTCAGCCACCCACCGAGGATAATATTTGCCCCGGAAAAGTAAAGCACGTCCGGGGGCAGCCGGCCCGCCGAACAAACAAGAACGCCTCCATTGGGCAGGCCCAACAGAGGCATTTCTCGCGGCCACGGCCCGAAACAGGGCCGCTACTTGTCGTCGCCCTGACTGAACTTGGCGTACTTCTTCCGGAAACGGTCGATACGACCGGCAGTGTCAACAAAACGCTGCTTACCGGTGTAGAAGGGGTGGCACTGGGAACAGATTTCCACTTCGATCTGCTCTCCCTTGGTGGAGAGGATCTCAGTTTCAAAGCCGCAGTGGCAATGAATTTTGGCCTTATAAACTTTGGGATGGATATCCTTTCTCATGACGGTCTCCTGTCATTGATTGCGTGGAGCGGAGTTATATAGCCGGTATCGCCTCGTTTGGCAAGAGGCAATACTCGACCTTCGACGATTTCCCGGCACCACGTGGAAAAAGCGGTGCCAAGGTGCGTCTACCGCCCGAGCGCTGTCGCGCAACGGCGCACCACGAGGTGCAGCGCGAACGTGCCCAGGATGGTGACAAGGGTCGGTCCCACCAACAACCCGAACGGCTTCAGCTGGTAATACAAGGCAACGCCAAGTGCAAGACTTATCGTGGCTGCCGGATCCCAGGATGTTTTTCTTTTATCGGTGCGCAGCACATAATAATCCGCCAACAAAATGGCCACCAACGGCGCGAATACGGAACCCAACGCATACAGGAACCATTCATACTTGGTAATGGGTACATACATGGCAAGCACGGTGCCGATCACCGCGAACACCACGGAAGTCCAACGACGGCTCAACCTGGGGAAGATATTCAGACTGGAAACAGCGGCGGAGTAAACGTCCAGAAACGTAGTGGTAATGGTGGACAAACCGATAATGCCCAAGGCCACCATGCCCAGATTGGCCGCCAGCATCATGGACGCGGGATCAAAGCTGCCCGAGTGCAGCGCTCCCAGGATGCCGATGCCGTACATCCAGCAACTGCCCAAAAAATAACCCAGCAGCGGCGCGAGCCAGGAAGCGGTGCGCGTCTTGGCCATGCTCGTATAATCGGAGATGAGCGGAAACCAGGACAGCGGCATGATGATGGCCATTTCAAAACCGAAATGAAACGGCCCGTCTCCGCCTGCGCCGGCAATGGCCTCCGGCCGGGACAGCAGCACCCAGCTGAGCACCACGGTCAACACGAGCAGCAGGCTCACCGCGACCATATTCAGCCATTTGAAACCGCGAATCCCCAAAAAAACCCACAATCCGATGAACGCCCCAACAACGGCGGAAAGCAAAATCTGATTGTCCAGCCCCCAGAGTGCGGTGGTCAGGCCGTTGAGCGCTCCGCCGCCCAAGAGCACCATCCAGGCCGTCCAGCCAAGTAGCTGAAACACGTTGATGACGGAGATGAGATACGAACCCTGGCGGCCAAAGGAAATACGGGTGGACATGATGGCGGGAAGGCGTTCGCGGAATCCGATCCAGCCCGCCAGCACAAGGAGTGCGGTTCCGGCCAGATGTCCCAATACATTGGCCCACAGGGCTTTTTCCAGCCCCAGATCGGCAAGCAGGCCACCGGTAAGAATTTCGGCCACGGAAACGGCCGCACCAAACCAGAGAAAAAACAGATTGGCAAAGGAAAGTTGGTGTTTGGACATAAAAAAGCCCCTTCAGATGATGTTCAAGGGGCACTGCGCGAAAAGAGGTGCAAATTTGTATTGCGCCAGATTCCGTACGGCAGTGCGAACTGCTTCACGTTCCAAGGGTGTGATCTCAGCTTCGGCTCAAGCGAAGCACCCCCATCGGCAAAATCGACGGCTATCAAAAAGCCGTAACGGAATCAAGCGGACCCCGACAATAAATCGAGGTCCGCTGTAGCACAAAAATCCTATTTTTCGGTGAACAAATGCACATCCTGCTGAGGAAACGGAATGGTCACGCCCTGTTCGTCGAATGTTTCCTTGATGGAACGGATCAGATCAAACCGGACAGACCAGTAATCGTCCGTCCGAACCCAGGGCCGCACCACAAAATTCACGCTGCTGTCCCCCAGTTCCGACACCGCGACCATGGGTTCCGGCTCCTTGAGGATACGCTCGTCCGCGGCGAGAAGACCTTCTAAAATTCCCTTGGCCTTGGAAATAATGTCTCCGTATCCGATTCCCACTACCAGATCGATGCGCCGCGTATCATTGGCCGTCACATTCACGATGACGTTCCCAAGGATGCTGGAGTTGGGGACGTAGACCTTTTGGTTGTCCGGCGTGGCCAGCTCGGTGTTGAACAAATTCACGGCCATGACCGTTCCCGAGGTGCCGCCCACCGTGACATAGTCGCCCACACGGAAAAATCGGAAAAAGATGAGCAATACGCCCGCCGCAAAGTTGGACAGGGAATCCTTGAGCGCCAGGCCAACGGCCAAACCAGCGGCGCCGAGCACTGCCAGAAACGATGTCACATTGATGCCAAGCTGTCCGAGGGCCGCTATGCCGACGGCCGTCACAAGCAGATAATGCAGGGCATTGCGTACAAAACTGACCAGAATGACATCAACGCCGCCCTTTTCCATCAGCCGTCCCACCAACGAGGACAGCCGTCGGGAAAGCACGAAGCCGACCCAGAACAAAATCAGGGCGACCACGAGACGCAAACCATACTGTCCCACCCAATACACAAGCATGTCCACCATGGATTGCAGCATGGAGGCATTGAACTGAATTCCGTCCATCATTTCTCCTTCGGTATGGAATGACCAATCGTTGTCGGATACCACGCGTTTTTCAACACCGGCTCATAACACACCCCAGGGCGGGATTGAACCCACCGGGCAGGCAGAGACACAAAAAAGGCGGAGACCGAAGCCTCCGCCTTAATCATCACTGGTTTGCGTGGATTACACACAACCCGTGGGCTTGGGCAAGCCAGCCATCTTACAGGCTCCCTTGCCGGGTCCGGACGGGAACAGCTCGTAGATCTGCTTCAGCTTAAAGCCGGTGACCTTGGAAAGAATACGGACCATCGGGGCGATGCCGTTCTTCTTGTAGTAATCCTGCAGGAACTCAATGACCTTCTGGTGGTCATCGGTGATTTCGGCGATTCCTTCCTGTTCTTTGACGTACTCGACCCAGTCCGGGTTCCAGCCGTCGAAGCTCTGCAGGAAACCGTCCTCGTCAACTTCAAAGGATTTGCCGTTGAATTCAACAGTAGCCATGGATTTTCCTCCTGGTTCGTTGCAAGCCTTTCGGCGCTAACACTGCGCCCGGCCGCACCGGGCCGCTCCTTATCCTATAAGCGGCGATCCACCGCTTTTTCGACAAACTTTTTCGGTTTGAATAAATGTCCATGCCCGAGTTGTCAATACTCTCAAGCCGCGGCTCCGACTACTCGCCCTCCAGCAACTCTTCAAGATGCGGCATGGCCCAGTCCAAGGAAGGGTCCATGTGCAGGGCAGTACTCAAATAATCCGTAGCGGCCTCATGGTTGCCGAGAAACTTTTCGCATAAACCAAGATTGGCCAAATCCGGAGCCGAACCACTGTCCAGTTCCAAAGCGGCCTTGAAATCCAGGGCTGCCTCTTCATACCGCTTTGCCTTGAACCGCGCCACCCCACGCAGGTTAAACACTTCTTTGAAACCGGGATCCAGGGCTGCGGAACGGGAGAGCGGCTCTTCCACCTCGTCCCATCGTTCCAGACGGCTCAAGGCATAGGCCCGATAAAATGCGGCCAGCGCCTGTTCCTCCGGTGCGGGCTGCAACGGCTCCGCCGTGGCAAAACAGCGCGCCGCCTCAGCGGGATCCTCCAGACGCAACGCAAGCAATCCCTTAAAAAACGGGACAAAATGAGCGTCAGGATATACTTCAGCCAACATCTCCAGCCCCACCACGGCCTGGGCTTCCGGCGCTTCCTCAGCCAGGGAGCGGCCCACGAACAATCCCAAGCTGGCATGGGCGGTACGCTCCCGAAAAGCGAATCCAGGCACAACATTGTAATTCGCCGCAGCTTCCATGCCCGGCGGCGTGGTCGCCACGCTGTACAATGCATACCCCTGGGCATTCAGCTTGCGGGCCAATGTCAACAATTCTTCATAAATGTCATCGTGTTCCACATCGGGCAGTTCCCGCAGGGAAACCACCGGGCCACGGCGCAACCAGTCGAACTGGTCCAGCGATGTGAACTTGGGCAGCCCCGAGGCCTCATAAATCCGGCCGGTGGAAAAATCTCCCGCGAGTTGAGCCACCTCAGTAAGAGCGCGAACAGCGGCTTTCACCGGAGAAGAAGACGTTCCCGCCGTGAATACGATCTCACTCATGCCGGGGAATGTGGACGGATCCCAGGCCACCGCCGCCACCGTGGGAACGGGCATACCCAGGCTGAAATCCTTGAGTAGCACGCGAACACCGTTACGTTCGAACGCGTCCACCAGTTCCCGCAATACCGTATCCTCGGAATCCGACGGATCAATGGTGGGCAGTTCGGGCCGCTCACGATCAACAAGCGCACAGACATGGCGCTCCACCAGTTCACAGGCTCCTTGCAGGATGGATTCCTCAGGGCTGTTCCCGGCAGAGGCACCGTTGAATTCGTTCAATTTTTTGAACCAATCCAGAGGAACCACCACGTCCCGGCCCGTTGCCACATCCAATGCCGGACAAAACCGCCACTCCACCAGATCCAGCACGGTACGAGCCTGTTCGGGCGCCAGGGTCTCATCCACGGATTGCAGCATCTGCTCCAAAGGCAACAGCTGTTCCGGCCATTGTTCCTCGGCTTCGCTCCAGGTCAATTGGGTGAAGGCCTCACTCTCCCAGAAATGAAAAAAGCTATAGCGTTCCACCAGTTCCATCAAAGCCGAAGCCCGGGCCTGGTCCGGTGTGGCACCTTTGCCCATCTGCTTTCGGGTGGGCATGACGGCCCGTGCGTCAGGTCCACACTCGCTCACATACACGGGGATGCCGAGTCGTCCCGTGTCCACACGGTCGATTTTCGCCAACACGCCGGGGAATAATTTTTCCAGACACGCCTGCACCCTGGCTACTGTATCCGCAGGAGACACAACCTTGTCCTGATCCAGGGCGTAGGATTTTGGACAGCTGCCGAGTCGCAACATCAAGACTTCCTCCGCATCCGATAGAGGCAGGCCGTGCGCTGTTCGCCGGAGTCCTTGTCCGAAAACGGTACGTCCTGACGCATGATGGCGTAATCGGTACAAACGGCCTTAAAAAAAGGAATCCCCTCGCGCTGACTGTCCACGCTGAGCACGATCTCGGCATCGGGACGCGGGGCAAGATGCGCACCGAGAAATGCTCCAAGCGGTTCGAACATGCTTTGCCGGAACAAGACCTCTCCGCCAAGAATTCCGTCAAAAGTACCTTCCAGACGGTCACGGGTGAAGTCGGCGGCGACGACATCCACATTCTGTTCCAGACCGTTCCGCAGAGCGTTGATACGGCAAAACAGCAACGCATCCGGCTCCAGGTCCGTCAGCGTCACATGGACCCCGCGCCGGGCCAGAATCAGTCCGGCCAGTCCTACGCCCGCACCGATTTCCAGGTACCGGCCGTGCTCCACCAGGGGACACCGCTCAAGGTACATGGACAAAACCACGCTGCCGGGCCAGATCTTCGCCCACAACGGTAACTGGACATCACCGGAATTGCCCGCCCGGGCAACGATTTTATCGATATATGCGGTCATGTCCCGGATCTGGAGAATCTCCAACGGACCGCCGCTTAACCCCACTTCCTGAAACTCCACCTCACCAAAGCGCGAACGCGCCGTATGCAGCAATTCGTCCAGGGAAGCCCGGGGATCAAAAGGTGCTTTCGCCAAAGTCACTCCTCATCAGGATGCGGGTTCACTATAGGATTCCATGCGCTCCAGCCGCCACATGGACGACGGGTCGCGGGGGTCGCGGCCAAAACGCCAGACCTGCCGGACCTCCTCCGGCTCAGGCGACTCATTGCCGCGCCGCACCAACGCATCGAACAATACAACAGCCTCTTCACTCTCCCCGCTCTCGGAATGCTCCAACAGCTCGGCCTCCACAAGCACCAACTCCGTGGTTGTGGGGACCGCACCGGAACGGGCGCGGGCGCGCAAGCCTTCCACCACCGCCTCGGCGGCGAACGGAGCTGCGGCATCCGCATCCAGCGCGTCGAATGCCTCGGTCAACCGGGCATAGGCCAGTTTGGCACCGCGCAAAAACTCACTTTCATCAAACCCACCGTCAGCCGATGCCGACGCCGCCCGGGAAGATGCAGCCGCCTCCCGGGGCTTACGGGACTCCCCGCCTTCCATCCATTCCCATTGCGCTCGTGCGCGGCGGTATGCTTCCCGGAGATGTTCGGGATCGTCCTCCTGGGAAAACCGACTGTCGCCCTTCCCACTGCTGGACGACGGGAAATCTGAATCCTGATCGTCGCGACGGCGATGAACCCCTCGAAAAAACAACCAGGCCAGCGGGATAATCAAAATAATGGGGATAAACTGCAAGCCGAATCCCCTGGGTTCCCTGCTCGGTTGCCGGGGGGCAGCCGCCTGTGAATCACCGGGCTGCGGCGCGGTGGTCTGTGAGACGGTCTCGTTTGCCTGTCCCCACTGCCATGCCTGGGCGGGAACGCTCGCGGTCAACCAACAAACAGCCAGGACCGCACAAAGAATATACAACAGCTTCGGCTTCATGATCCACTCCCATGGTTCCGGTGTGTGGGGAATCGAACCGGGAAGATACGGAAACCCGGGCGACCTGTCCAGACACCGGCCCCCTTCCTCCTTGCCATGGCGCGCCATGGGCAGTATGTGTGGGCAGCACAACGTAAGGAGCCGCCATGGATTCGACGATTCTGCATTTTATTTCGCAAAGCGCCGTCCCCACAGGCTGGGAATTCTGGCCCTTCACCAGCGGTACGGGAGAAAGCTGGCTTCCGCTTTTGGCCCGACTTGCCTTTTTGGTGGCCATTTTCGCAGTCATCGCCGGTTTTCTGCGCATCCTGCACGGTCCCAAAGGCCTGCTTCGCGATAAGGAACTGGACGCCGAGGCCGAAGAACTGCGGCGTAAGGAACTGGATGAACTGAAACGAGAATATGAGCGGGGAGACTGGAGCGAACGGCAATATCTCCGCCACAAACGCCGCATTGAACGATCATGACCATTTCTCTTCAACAACTGGATGAGCGCTTCCAAAACTACGTTGCTGGATATCTTACCGGCGACCCCGACAACGACTACCACATCGACCTCAAAATCCGGCACAGCCTGCGCGTGCGGGATCTGGCCGCACGCATCGTGCGCGACGAGAAGCTTGATGCCGCCACGACACGACTCTCGCTCATAGCGGCTCTGCTGCACGATACGGGTCGGTTCGACCAATACCGCACCTACGCGACCTTCCACGATCCCTCGTCAAAAAATCACGCCCGGCTCGGCATTACCTCCCTGCTGCATTCAGACCTCATGAGTGGATTCTCCACCTTTGAACGCCGCACCGTGCTTGGCGCCGTGTTCCTGCACAACGTCCGCGATCTGCGCCCCGACCTGCCCGAACCGCTGAACACCGTTGTTCGCGTGGTCCGCGACAGCGACAAACTGGACATCATTCCTGTGGTCCTAGAACATCTCTCTGCCGGAGCCGATGCCAGCTCCAAGGTGACCCTGGACACCAAGGATGCCCCCGCACGGTACACACGTTCCATTTATAATAAGGTACTGGCCGGCGAGACGGCGAACTATCGGGACATGCGCTGGCACAACGATTTCCGTCTGCTCTTGCTCGGCTGGGTCGCGGGTCTGAACCATGCCGCAGCCCGCACCATCTACCGGGAACGAGGCTATGCCGAGACCCTTTTCGCGGCCATGCCCGACGACGCCCCCATGCGGCAACTCCGCAGAAAGATAGCGCTTCGACTCGACAGCCCCTCCGACCACACCTCGCTCTCGCAACCCCGTACCAAGCAAACAACTGTTTCCGGCTGAAGCAACACTTCGAACGGTCCGCGCCGCACACGACCCGTCCCAGCTTCGGAAACAACTGCCCCGCCGATTGCTTTGTCATACCGCGTTCCCCTTCCCTGGGGGAGCATGTCTCCTGACGCAGTTCGCATGCAGGAATGGAGCGGCACGGACAAAACGATGCAAGCCGCTGCTCCCTCCTGAGCCGCTATTATGTGAAAATTCTGTCATGCTGACAAATTGCGGCTTGCCTCTTGCCTTTTTTCGCCACGCCTTTAGTATGGGGATTGCCCTCTTCACCGTAGAACATTGAGGAGCTTTCATGAATCGAATCTACGATGTCGTCATCCTCGGCTCCGGTCCCGGCGGCATTCAGGCCGCCATCCACGCGTCCCGCAAAAAAGCGGACGTGCTCATGCTCGGAAGAATGCACAAAAGCAGCCTGTTTTGGGCGCATGTGGAAAACTTCTGCTGCCAGCTCAAAATCACGGGCGAAGAAATGCTCGAAACCGGCAAGATGCAGGCAGAGAACTTCGGCACTGAGATCATTGAAGAAGACGTGCTCTCCATCCTGCCACAAGGCAAACATTTCCAATTGACCATCGAAAGCGGCCGCACCTTTACGGCACGCTCCCTGGTGCTGGCCACAGGCACCAGTCGCAATCGACTGGGCGTCCCCGGTGAAAAAGAACTTCTGGGGAAAGGCGTAAGCTATTGCGTGGAATGCGACGGCGGCTTTTTCCGCAACGAACCGGTGGCAGTGGTGGGCGGCCAGAGTGCCGCCGTGGGCGGATCCGTAACCCTTTCCCATACCGCATCAAAGGTTTGGCTTATCAACGACCGCTTCGACGTGGCTCCGGAACTACTCGCCCAGGCTCGGGAACAAGGCGTCACCATCCTTGAAAATGCCGAAGTCGCAGCCATCGAAGGGGAAAACGCGGTCACCGGTCTACAACTCAAGGACGGCACACGCCTGGATGTTGCCGGGGTGTTCATCGAACTCGGGGCCAAAGGTGTCCTGGAGCTGGCCGCCACTCTTGGGCTGGAACTGGACGAGACCATGAAATACGTGCAGACCGACAAAAAGCAGCGTACCAACATTCCCGGCGTGTACGCCGCTGGCGACATCTGCGGTCCCCCTTTGCAGATCGCCAAGGCCGTGGGCGAAGGATGCGTCGCGGGAATCGAAGCCGCGTCCTATTCCAAGCGGCTCAAGACGGCACAAACCGATGCTGACAAGGAAACCGATTAAATCGGGAATCCCTTGCCGGAACCGCCGGAATTGGCCATGGCGCTGCCACAAAGTCTATTTCAGCGGTTTCCGGTTCCTTTTTCCGTCAAACGAAACACTGTTTTTTACACAACGGCGCAAACAGCCCGTTTCAAACGACGGCAACGGTGGTTTTCGCGGGTATGGACGAAGTCCGGTAAACATGGTTATACTTCCCGCCCAACAATAATTTTAGGTACGCCATCTTGCAAAAACGCCACATTCCCATCACGGTAGTCGTCTGCCTGCTGCTTGCCGTGGCCTTGGCTGGATATCTTCTCCCGGCCACAGCCCAAAAGCTGCCCGTGCGCATTCTGTTTCACAACAACGGCGGCCGGGTGATTTTCTCCCACCTTCGCCATCATCGGAACTACGAAATAGCCTGCGTGCAATGTCACCACGAAACCAAAACGGAACATGACAGACAGCAAGCTGCGAAAGCCGAACCTGTCCCCTGCGGTTCCTGTCATCCCGCATCCTTTGACCAGGACTACATCGCCGAGCACGTCAATTCCTTCCCGGACAAAAGCTACTGCGTGAAATGTCACCACGCGGAATTCGGCGAGCTGGCCTTCGACCACGAAGCACACAAAGAGTATGCCTTTGACGACTGTCAGGCCTGCCACCACGGGCCGGATATCGAGGACGAACCAGGCCACTGCAACCAATGCCATGACCTCGCCGGGGATGAATATATGCCCAGCCTCCGGGACGCGGCCCACAAACGCTGCGCCACCTGTCACGACGATATGTTCGACAAAGGCATCAAAGGGTGCTCGCCCTGCCACCGCATGAAGGATATGACCAATTATTCCGGCTCTTACACCCCGTGTCAGCAATGCCACCGCACTCCGAATCCGGACCGTGAGCTGGTACTCACGCGCACCAATGCCTTCCATGACCAATGCATGAACTGCCACCGGGATCTGCAAAAAGGCCCCTACGGCGAAAACGACTGCGACAAGTGTCACATCAGGTAACCGTCCATGGGCAAAAACGATTTCATATTGCATACTGATCCGGGCAGCCCGTTGCAGGACGCCCCGCAGGCACAAGAAGTCCACATTCCGTTGCGTGGAGGCCTCCCCCTGGTGACTCCCGGGGAGGAACTTCCCCGCTTCGGCGCTG
The DNA here is from genome assembly GCF_900167125.1 of Paucidesulfovibrio gracilis DSM 16080. NCBI lineage: Bacteria > Pseudomonadati > Thermodesulfobacteriota > Desulfovibrionia > Desulfovibrionales > Desulfovibrionaceae > Paucidesulfovibrio > Paucidesulfovibrio gracilis. The sequence continues at coordinate 47,466 of NZ_FUYC01000009.1, read as the reverse complement.
TCGGCCGACCGGCCCACCCCCTCGGTCCCTGGACGCATACTCCGGTTGCCGGCGAGGTGACAGGGGTGCAAGACGGGTTTGTCTCTGTGCGAAGCGGTCCTGTGGCCGTCGAGCCGGTGGCGGCCAGGGATCTGAGCGCCCTGAACGGCTCCGCACTGAAAAACGCCCTCAGCGAATGCGGCATGGATGTGGACGCCCTGCGACCCGCCCGACGATTGGTCGTCAACGCCACCCCACCGGAACCGAATATCTTCATCACCGGACGGCTGCTTCGCGACTTTCGAGATACGCTTTCGAAAGGGCTTCGCCTGGCCCGCACGCTGATCACGCCGACCCAGGTGACCGTGGTCGGCCCGGACGTGGATGCATCGGCTTTCGGCAACTGTGACGTTGTCCGGATGCCGCCCCGACATCCCAACGGCATGAAAACCATGATCCTCCAGGCCATCGGCGAAAAAAACGTCTCTAAAAAAATCACCGTGATCAACATCTTCACGCTTATGGCGCTGGGACGGATCATGGAAACCGGCCTGCCGCGAACAGAAGTTTTCCTCACCGTCCAAGGCCGGAACCTGCGCGCCATGGTTGGAACGCCCGTTCACGACCTGCTGGAAGCCACCGGCTCCCTGCCCGATGCAGGAGATCGGGTGTCGCGCGGCGGTCCCCTGTGCGGCCAGGCACTATTCGACCTGAATACCGGTCTCCATCTCCAGGATTACGGTGTGACCGTCATCCCGCAAAGCACCTACCCGCCGGTGCGGGACGCGGCTTGCCTTAACTGCGGCCAATGCGCCCGCCACTGCCCGGCACGGTTGTTTCCGGGAGAACTCAGCATGTGTGCCGAGGCCGGTCTTTGGGAACGTGCCCGTTTCGGCCATGTCGCAGCCTGCTTCGAATGCGGCATTTGCGGATATGTTTGCCCGGCGCGCCGCCCCCTGCTGCAATACCTGCAACTGGCCAAATCCGAATTGGCCCGGCTCGATGCCTCGGCCCAAGCAGAACAACCCCCTAACACGGCCCCATCCCAAGACACGGAGGAAGCCTGATCATGCGTCCGCCCTCTCCTTTGCTGACCGTGTCCTGCCCGCCCCACATCCATTGCGGACGAACCACCCGCGGCATCATGCTGGAAACGTTGCTGGCGCTCCTGCCGGCAGTGGTGATGGCCGTGGTCAACTACGGCCTGCCCGCTTTGCGTGTCATGGCCTTGTGCGCCGCGGCCGCCGTTGTCGTGGAGGCTCTTTGCGCACGCATTATGGAACGGGAAAACGAAACGGACGATCTGCACGCTCTGCTCACGGGGCTGCTGCTGGCCTTTCTGCTGCCCGCCTCCGCCCCCTGGTGGCTGGTGTTGGCCGGAGCCGCCGCAAGTATTGTCCTGGGCAAGGCCGTATTCGGCGGCATCGGGGCCAGCCCCCTTGCCGCGCCCTGCGTGGGCTGGGCCATCCTGTCCATCTCCTGGCCGGAACTCATGAACACGGAGTTGACCCTGCTGGACTCCAATTTCCTGGCTCCTCTCCATGAACTCAAGCATTTCGGCTATCTGGCCGTAGAAGACGTTCCCTTGATGGACTTACTTCTTGGCCACGAAATCGGCGGACTCGGGGCCGTGCAGACCTTGCCGGTGCTGGCGGGCGGTCTCTGGCTCCTGGCACGGAACCGCATCAAGCCGCTCATCCCCCTGGGATTCGTCCTCGGCGTTACCCTCACCGCGTTGTGTTTCCAGCTCATCAACCCCGAAGAGTACGCGGGACCGGTGTTCCACCTCCTGGCGGGCAGTACGCTGTTCGCGGCCTTTTTCCTGACTACGGACAACGGCTCTTCCCCTGTTTTTCCCATCGGCACGCTTCTTTTCGGCCTTCTAGCGGGTTGCTTGCTGATCATCATCCGCGTCTGGGGCGTTCACCCGGACGGCGCAGCCTTTGCGATCCTGCTGGCCAACCTTGCGGCTCCCCTGCTGGACCGCATCCGGCCCAAGCCGCTCATCGTGCATGAGGGGGCGTACTGATGCGCGAAATGCTTAAAATGATTGTCGTGCTCTCGCTGATCTGCGGCCTGGCCGGACTCTCCCTGGCCAGCCTGAAAAAATTCACGGCCCCGCACATTGTGGAGCAGGAACTCACTTTCGTCCAAGGTCCGGCCATTGCCGCCGTGTTTCCGACATTCAACAACGACCCCGTGAAGGAACGCCACGTATTCACAATTCCGGATACGGACCAGGAGATCACGGTCTTCCCTGCCAAGAAAGACGACAAGCTGCTGGGTGTGGCCTTTGAAACCAAAAGCCGGGGCTACGGCGGCCAGATCGGCGTCATGGTAGGATTTACATTTGATCCCGGCACGGTCCAGGGCATCGGCGTAACCACCATGAAGGAAACACCGGGGATTGGTGCCCGTGTAGCCAAACACGGATTCACCGGCCAATTCCGCGGGCATGAGCTGACCAACCTGGAACTGCGCTCCCAGGGCGGTGACATCGACGCTGTTTCCGGTGCCACCATATCGTCCACGGCCTCTGTCATGGCTGTGAAAAAAGCCCTGTCCATTTACACGGCCCTGAAGGACGACTTTCGGCGCGTCTTTGCTGAAGCCGCGCAGCAATAGCGCGGGTCCGGCATGATGGAGAAATCATGATCAGAATGTGGAAGGAATTTTCCAAAGGATTGTGGAAAGAACTGCCGCCTTTCCGCCTGGTGCTCGGACTCTGCCCCGTGCTGGCCGTGACCAAGACGGCAGACGGCGGATTCGGCATGGGCATGGCCGTTGTATTCGTGCTCACCCTTTCCAACCTGCTCGTTTCCCTGGTGCGCAAAATTGTGCCCCCCAAGGTACGCATCGCCTGCTATATCGTTATCGCGGCCTCGCTGGTGGTGGCCGTGGAGCTGCTCATGCAGGCCTTTGCCTACACCCTGTACCAAAAACTGGGGATCTTTGTTTCCCTCATCGTGGTAAACTGCATCATCCTCGGAAGAGCCGAAGCATTTGCTTCCAAGAATCCGCCGCACCTTTCCGTGGCGGACGGTCTGGGCATGGGGCTGGGTTTTACGCTCTCCCTGACCTTTTTGGGAGCGATCCGCGAAATCTCAGGCTACGGCACCCTGTTCGGCGCAGAGCTTTTCGGTCCCTCGTTCAAACCCTTCAGTTTCATGATTGAGGCACCTGGCGCGTTCGTCTGCCTGGGCATGGTTCTGGGAGCCATGAACTATTTCACCAACCTGCAACGCCGTCGCCGGGGACTTGCGCCCCGGGCCAACCCCACTCACGAGTGCGGGTCATGCGGCTTGTGCAAGGGAACGGAGCGCTAAGCCATGCAGGAATATCTGCTTCTGGTCCTGGCGGCCATATTCGTCAATAATATTGTCCTGGCCCAATACCTGGGCAACTGTCCCTTTATCGGCACGTCAAAAAGTTTAAGCGTGGCCGGGGGCATGGGCGCGGCCGTAGTCTTTGTGGCAACCCTTTCCACAGCCATCACCTGGCTGGTGCAGGAGTATCTGCTGCTTCCCGCGGGCCTTGGCTACCTGCAAACCATCGCCTTCATTCTGGTCATCGCCTCGCTGGTGCAATTCGTGGAGATGTTCCTGAAAAAGATGCTGCCCCCGCTCTACCGTTCACTGGGTATTTTTCTGCCGCTCATCACCACCAACTGCGCCGTGCTCGGCATCGCTCTCATTGTGCAACGCAAGGAATACGACTTTTTCAAAGCCGTGGTCTTCGCCTTTGCCTCGGGTGTCGGGTTTGCGTTGGCCCTGGTGATCCTTTCCGGCATACGGGAACGGCTGGATTTGGTGCGGGTACCGCGATCCTTGAAGGGTACCCCCATCGCCTTGATTCTGGCCGGACTTATGTCCCTGGCGTTCTTCGCCTTTAAGGGCATGATTTCCTAGCCCGGCTCACAAGCGGCCTGCTGTAGCAGGCGACACGGTCACAAACTCGATCCGTATGTTCAGCTTTCGTCTTCGCAAGGAGCGTTCATGATTTTCACATCCTTCCTGGCCCTGATGGGCATCGGATTCACCGCCGCCGTTATTCTGGGCGTGGCTTCCCGTCTGCTGTATGTGGATGAAGACCCTCGCCTGGCCCAAGTGGAGGACGCCCTGGCCGGAGCCAACTGCGGTGGCTGCGGCTACCCAGGATGCGCCGGAGCCGCCGCTGCCGTGGTGGCCGGCAAGGAGGGGGCCGACGTCTGCATCGTAGGCGGCGAGGAAGTCGCCCGCAACGTGGCCTCGATTATGGGACTCAAGGTGGTCACTCTGGAACCGCGTCTGGCGCATGTGGACTGTACCGGCGGAATCCGCGCCGAGGAAAACTATCACTATGAGGGAGCATCCGACTGCCGCGCCCAACACCTGCTTCACGGCGGTTCCAAGATGTGTCCCGAAGGTTGTCTGGGCTTGGGGAGCTGTGTTCGCGCCTGCCCGTTTGACGCCATTTTCATGGGCGAAAACGGATATCCAGTCGTCAATCCAGATGCCTGCCGCGCCTGCGGCAAATGCGAAGAGGTTTGCCCCCGGGGAGTCATGTCCGTTTACGGCGTCACCGACTCGCTTCTGCATCTCAACCAGACATCGGACTGCCTGGCTCCCTGCCGCCAGCGCTGCCCGGGTGAAATCAATATTCCCAAATACATCAACTGCGTAAAAAACGGCGACTATGCCAGCGCAGTGCAGACGATCAAGGAACGCAACCCCCTGCTGCTGGTTTGCGGACGCGTCTGCCCCCGCCCCTGCGAAACCGTTTGCCGACGGGGCCATGTGGACGAACCCGTGGGCATTAACATGCTCAAACGGTTTGTAGCGGATTGGGAGATGAATTCCGGCACCCGGTTACCCGTGCATTGCGCGCCCTCCACGGGTCAGCGCGTGGCCGTCATCGGCGGCGGTCCGGCTGGTTTGTCCTGCGCCTACTTTCTGCGCCGCTTCGGCCACAACCCCACCATTTTCGAGTCCATGCCCAAACTGGGCGGCCAGCTCCGCTACGGCATCCCGGAATACCGGCTCCCAAAGGATGTGCTCGATTGGGAAATCCAGGGCATCCTTGATCTCGGGGTCAAAGTGCGCACCGAAAAACGCTTCGGCCGGGATATTACCCTGGAATCTCTTGGTGAACGAAATTACGACGCTGTATTCCTGGGGATCGGAGCCTGGGCCAACGCCACGTTGCGCATCCCCGGCGAGGACGCCCCCGGCGTCATGAGCGGCACGGAAATGCTCACCAAAGTCGGCTTGAACGTACGCACCGGCATCGGCAAACGGGTCATCGTCATCGGCGGCGGCAATACCGCCATTGACTCGGCCCGAACAAGCGTACGCCTCGGTGCGGACGTAACACTGATGTATCGGCGATCCAGGGAGGAAATGCCCGCCAACCCGGAAGAAATCGAAGGAGCGGAACAGGAAGGCGTGAACTTCCAGTTCCTGGCCCAACCCGTGGAGGTGGTGCTTGATGATTCCGGCCATGCCTGCGGCGTGAAATATGTGCAGATGCGTCTCGGCGAAGCAGACGCGTCAGGCCGCCGCCGTCCGGAACCGGTTCCCGGCTCGGAGACCGTATTGGAAGCGGATTCCGTACTCGCGGCCATCGGCCAGAAACCGGCCCTGGACTGCCTGTATGAAGAGGACCAGGAATGCCCCCTGGAAGCCACACGCTGGCGGACGCTGGCGGCTGATCCCGACACTCTCCAGACCGCCATCCCCTATGTCTTCACAGGCGGCGATATGTTCACCGGTCCCAGCCTCGTCATTTCCGCCATTGGCGCGGGGCGGCGTGCCGCACGGGCCATTCATCACTACCTCGCGTCCGGCAAGGTCACCGTTCCCGACAACGTGCTGCATGGACTCATGGATTACACGCTGTTCAAAGACGTGACGGACGTTGAATTGAAGGAACGCACGGCCATGCCCCATGTCTGCGATCTGGACGACCGCACGCAGTGCTTTGACGAGGTGGAAGGCACCATCAGTGAATCCGAGGCGCTTTACGAAGCCAACCGCTGCCTGCGCTGCGGCTTGACCTGCTACGACCGCGACATGCCCGCTCCGCTTCTTGGTGCATCAAGTGATGCAGCGACGGGAAAAACCGTGGAAGTGAAATAAAAAAATTCCGGCCCGAGGCAAAAAAGTACTTGCCAATCCACCGGCCTTTTGGTTAAACACTTCTCCTCACGAGGGCGATTAACTCAGTGGTTAGAGTGCCATCTTCACACGGTGGAAGTCCCAGGTTCAAATCCCGGATCGCCCACCACTGCAATGAACAGACCGGCAAGTCAGCGATGATTTGCCGGTCTTTTGCATGCTCTCAACCATACAAAACGCTCCACGCAATTCTACGCCAAAATTGTCGGCTCCCGTAAGGTCAGTTCTGGCTGCCAACCAAACCACACCGCTGGATAAGCGCCGTAGCCCAAATGTATATCAGCCCCACAACGAAAAATCTCAGGTTGAAGAATACCGAGCATGGGATTCTCTGCTAGGCGGTCCAATGCGGTCTTGATGTCGCGCGGGGAGGCGTCTGCCTGATCCTCGTCCCACTGTTCCGTCGTGTATTTCCAGATGTCGAGTAACTGCACCTTGGCTGCCGGAGTGATGCGGACATCAGCCATTTCGGCGTTGCCTTGCCTCGGCGATGATGTCTTCCATGATGTCTTCGAAGAACTCGCCGCGTTCTGCCTGCTCGGCTCCAAGGCGTAGTTCCCGCCTGAGCGCGTCGATCTTCATCTGCCGGACCAGCTCCTCGTGCGTCTCCATGAACCGCAATGCCTCCCGAACAACCTCACTCCCGTTGTTGTAGAGCCACTTTCATTTTGGAGCGATCGCTTTCGTGCAGAGTCCTGTTTGGCGTCAGGAATCAGCGTGTTTTCGTAGGTTCGGAAGAGGGTCTGGGCTATCCCACCAGGGTGTGCCGCCGCTCATGTATGCCATGAAGATGCTCATTATCCATATTCCTTTAGGGGAGTTGTTCGGCGCGGTTTCTGCGATTTTTTCGAGGCGCGTCCTCATTCGTAAAATTCCTCCCTTGGTCGTATCGGATTCCTCGGGATTGTTGTTGAACCAGTCAAGGGTGTCGATGAGGAGATAAATTTCGGGATACAACCAGCCGAACGCGGATTCATCGGCGCTGTTCACGCGGTCGAACATCTCCTGAAATGCGGCCCGCGCTCTCTTTCCGATGCTCTCGTCCGACAGCTTGTCGATTTCATTGAAGATAGCCTGTCGTTTCATCTCCCATTTTTCTTTCTCGGGAGAGTGCCGGTGCGTATACAAGACCGTGAGCAGGATCATGTATCCATCGCATTCCCGGTAGATGTCCGACGGTATGTCCTTCACGGTTCTCTCTCATGTGATTTTGGCCGTTTCGCTGATTGAAACACTCTGTTCGGCGCCGCTGGCTGCGGCTGAACCCTTTTTCATGAAAAGGGCAGCTTGCAGACGATATCCATATAGGCGCTATTTTGACCCTTTGCAAATCATCTGGTCATGTAGACCAAGGGGGACTCATGTGGGATCTAGGACTCATGTGGATTTCGGCACGGTCCTGGCCGGGGGCGGAACTCTGGCTTGAAATGAGAGAGCCGGACGTCCTCTCCAGCCCGTTATTTTCGTACAACCAATAACTATCCGTCCCCCTGCACGGGAGACCCCGTCTCGCGATGAATTCCCCCCGGCCATTTCTCCAGGGACAAGCAGGCAGCACACAGGCTATTTGAACACGGTCCCACTTCTGAGCACATGCGCTATATACGCAACCCCGCCCAAACCATAAAGCCAATAGTTCCACATTTCATCCAACGGCGGGTCAAACCCCAGCAGTTCCCCGGGGAGCACCACCACGACCGCATAGCCCATGGCAGTCAACACACTTCCGGCAAGAAAAATAAAAACCAACATAACAACGACTTCGAAGAGGGATTTGTCCTCCATACAAACCTCCTTGGTTGATTACATCCTTTGCCAAAAAGTCCCGGGCAATCCTCGGGCAATCAACGAGGACCACCACAAACACAAAGAGGCTGCCAGCGGTGAAACTGACAGCCTGCATACTTTGAAATATGGCGGAGAGGGGGGGATTTGAACCCCCGATAGAGTGTTAGCCCTATACTCGCTTAGCAGGCGAGCGCCTTCAGCCTTGCTCGGCCACCTCTCCATATGGTTTGCACACCGCTGTGTTACGGTGACCAGGGGGAGGCTTTACCCTCTCCCGTATCTCCTGTCAAGACGTACGCTTCGATTCAACGAGATCCGCCCCGGCGCCGTTTTTTTTGCCGCCACTCGGTCTTGGCCACGGCACGCCCGCTTTTTCGTGCCGAAACGCCTTCGGCGCTCTCCTCTTCACCCCCGGGAACCTTTCGGCCCGGACCGACTTTCCCCAATGCGGAAATGCCCCGCTTCAGCTCTTTGACCTTTTTCTCATGCGTAGAACGAAAAACGAGATGCATGGGGGCGTACTGGATGCCAAACATTTTGCGGAGCTGGTTCTCCAAATAGCGTCGATACGCGTCCTTCAGCAACGTGTGGTCGTTCATGAAGAACACAAAGGTAGGAACGTCCGCATCCGCCTGAGTAAGATAATAAAACTTCGGACGGCGCCGTTTGACCACAGGCGGCTGATGCCGTTCCAGCGCCTCGGTCATGGACCGGTTCAGCACGCCGGTTCCCACCCTGGTGGCGCATTCCTTATGAATCTGACCGGCCAGCGGCAACACCTTGTTCAACCCTTTTTTCCGCAATGCCGAGGTATAAAGCACCGGCACATGGGGAGCAAAACGCAGTTCAAAGGCGAACGCCTTCTTCAAATCCGAAAGCGCCCCGGAAGGCACTAGATCCGTTTTGTTTACGGTTACCAGAAACGGAGTCTTCTCCTTGACCAAAAATTCCAGCAGCCGTTTGTCCTGACGGGTCAATCCTTCAATGGCATCCACCACCATGACCGTGACGTCCGCTTTTTTGCTGCTCTTGAGGGCGCGCACCACAGTAAACCGCTCCAGGCGCTCCACAATGTTGGTTCTCCGGCGCACCCCGGCGGTGTCCACAAATGTATACCGCTTATTGCCCCGCTCAAAGGTCACGTCCACGCTGTCACGCGTCGTTCCGGCCACATCACTGACAATGAGCCGGTCCTGACCGATGAGGGCGTTGATGGTAGAGGATTTGCCCGCGTTGGGCCGCCCCAGCAAGGCGATTCGCAAACCCTGTTCCACGTCCGAGGGCGGTTCGTCCGGCGCATACTCCTGAGCCATATCCGCCACCCTGTCCCGCAGGGTTTGCAGGTTAAAGCCGTGGGAAGCGGACACGGAAAGCATCTCAAATCCCAATCCGTGGAACTCCACTTGGGCCTGGTCTTCCAATTCCGCGCCGTCCACCTTGTTCACGATCAACAGCACAGGCTTACCGCTCTGCCGGGCCAAGCGTGCGGCTTCTTCGTCCAGGTGGGTCAATCCGGCCCGACCGTCCACCACCATCAACACGGCCTGGGACTCCGCCATCCCTTCCTGGGCCTGTTGCACGATTTCGGCTTCAAAGCCCTGGCCGGTCACACCCTGCCCCGGGTCGGACTCCAACCCGAGAACCATGCCCCCGGTGTCGATGAGGGCGAACGGCACACCACGCATCAGTCCTTCACCGTAGATACGGTCCCGGGTTACGCCGGGCGTATCGTGCGTAATGGCGAGGCTTCGGCGCAAAAGCCGGTTAAACAGGGTGGACTTCCCCACATTGGGGCGCCCGATAAGTGCGAAAGTGGCTGGCATGTCGATTCTCTATTTGTTGCGGGAAGGCTGCGGGACGCGTTCGATGTTCGCGCCGTTCCCGAACCTATGGATTGAAAAAAAATTACACGGAGATCATAAAGGAGGCCGATACCGAGCGCAACCGCCCGGTGGCCGCCCGTGGCAGGAATGGCCGAACAGCGGTCCGCAGCCATACACGACTGCGACACGACATGCAAGCATCCGCCTTCCGTCCCGGCATGAGACCGGGGTATGGTGCGGATCCTCACAGCCCGACAAAATAACACATCCGAAGCAATCCAGCGACTGCCGGAACGCTCCCTAGCGAAACAACGCGGCAATGGCCTCCGCATACGGCGGGTACAAGACCCCTTTCTCGGTGACGATACCAGCAATCAATTCGTTGGGCGTGGGGTCAAAGGCCAGGTTGTAGACCTCCACACCATCGGGGGTGATTTGATGATCCCCGACGTGCGTCACCTCACGCGGCGTACGGTCCTCAATGGGGACATGGTCGCCGGTGGGCGTTTCCGGATCAATAGTATAGACCGGGGCGGCCACGTAAAACGGAATATCAAAATGTTTGGCCAGCAACGCCACACCATAGGTGCCGATCTTGTTCACGGCATCGCCGTTGGCCGCGATGCGGTCCGCGCCCACGACCACCTTTTGCACCAGCCCTTTTTTCATCAACAGTGCACAGGCATTGTCGCAGGCCACTTTCACGGGGATGCCGTCCCGGTGCAGTTCGTACGCCGTGAGCCTCGCCCCCTGCAAAAACGGACGAGTTTCATTGGCAATGACCTGAATCCGCTTTCCCTGGTCCACGGCCCCGCGGATCACTCCAAGAGCCGTGCCGTACCCTGCCGTGGCCAAGGCTCCGGCATTACAGTGGGTCATGACGGTGTCGCCGTCCGCAATCAGGGCGCCGCCAAACGTGCCAATGGCTTCACACATGGCGATGTCGCCTTCGTGAATCTCTTTGGCCCGGGCCAGCCAGATGCCGCAGAGTTCACCCAAAGCAACCGAGCCAGCCTCGTTCCAAATCCGGCGCATCTCCCGCACGGCCCAGCGCAAATTCACGGCCGTGGGGCGAGCATTCTCGATCTGGTCCAGCTTGGCTTCCAATGCAGACCGCCATTCCCCAACACCGCTTTTTTGCACCTCGCGCGCAGCCACATAACAACCATACGCGGCCGTCACCCCGATGGCCGGCGCGCCCCGCACCACCATGGTAACCAAAGCATAACAAATTTCATCGGTTGTGGTGCAATCAAACCAATCCTCGCGGTTGGGCAGAACCCGCTGATCCAGCAAAACAAGGCAATCTTTTTCCGGTGAAAACTGAATATGCTCGGTCATGTTTCCTCCTGACGGCGCGCCATGCGGCCATGTTCCACGTTTTTCGCCATGTCCCGGAGGCTGCCCCGGGAAACCGCGCTCCGACCACCTGCCTTGAATGTCCGCAGCTGGTTTCGGGGGTATCCCATGGCGGAATTACGACAGCTTCTGCGCCAGCATCTTACTGACCACGCCGGGGTTGGCCTTGCCTTGGGTCTTACGCATAATCTGCCCCATCAAAAACCCAATGACCTTCTTGTCACCAGCGCGTACCCGCTCGGCCTCGTCCGGATTCTCGGTAATGACTTCCTCAATGACCGCTTCCAACGCGCCCGTATCCGACTCCTGCGCCAAGCCCTTTTCCTTGACCAAGGCCTTGGGGTCTGCGCCGTCACGCAGCACTTCCGAAAGGATATCCTTGGCGGACTTGGCACTCACCGTGCCTCCCTCCACCAAATCCACCAATGCGGCCAAATACTCGGGCGAACCTTTGCACTCCGCCAGGGAAAGGCCGGATTCGTTCAGCAGATGTGCCACGTCCACCATGACCCAGTTGGCGATTTTCTTCGGTTTGCTGGTGGCAGCACGGGCCGCGACCTCAAAAAAGTCCGCGGTTTCCCGCTCGGAGGTGAGCTGCACTGCGGTTTCTTCGGCAAGACCGTACTCCAAGAGAAAGCGTTCACGGCGAACCGTGGGAAGCTCGGGCAGTTCATCCCGCCATTGCGCGATCCAGGCTTCGTCCAGCACCATGGGGACCAGATCGGGACAGGGGAAATAGCGGTAATCGTGCGCCTCTTCCTTGCCGCGCATGGAATGGGTCGTCCCCTTATCCGCATTGTAGAGCCGCGTTTCCTGGATCACGGCTTCACCGTCCTCCACCAGGTCGATCTGCCGTTCAATTTCATAATCAATGGCTTTCTGCACATGGCGGAAGGAGTTCATGTTCTTCAATTCCGTGCGGGTACCGAATTCCTTCTGCCCCCGCGGACGAATGGACACGTTGGCATCGCAACGAAACGATCCCTGCTCCATGTTGCCGTCGCAGATGTCCAAATACCGAAGAATGGAGTGCAGCGATTTGAGATAGGCTACAGCTTCCTCGGCAGACCGCATGTCCGGCTCGGAAACGATTTCCACCAACGGAACGCAAGCCCGGTTCAAATCGACGAAACTTACGTTCTCCGAAGCGGAGTGAATCGATTTTCCTGCATCTTCTTCCATATGGATACGGGTCACGCCGATGGTTTTCCGACCTTTGGACGTTTCGATCACAATCCGGCCATGTTCGCAGATGGGCAGATCAAACTGGGAGGTCTGGTATCCCTTGGGCAAATCGGGATAAAAATAATTCTTCCGAGCAAACACGGATTTGCGGTTGATCTCGCAATCCACGGCCAGTCCGAGCTTGGCCGCATACTCCAGCACCTTCTCGTTCATCACGGGCAGCACACCCGGCATGCCGGAACAGACCGGACAGACGTTTTCATTTGGATCATTGCCGAACCGTGTGGAACAGGCACAAAACAGCTTGGATTCGGTCTTGAGCTGGGCATGCACTTCCAGCCCGATCACTACCTCGTATTGGGCCATGGGGCGCTCCTGAATGCTAGGATATTGCTACGTTATACAAAGTCTCAACAATTTCTGGGAACATTGGGCGTCACGCTCGACACCGGAAAACGTCAGTGGGATAGGGCGCGCTTGCTCAACAGCAAGTACGCGGTCGCGCGGCTGTAGACATGGCAGGCCACCGGCTCAATATCATGCCCCACGCCTATAAAATAATCCAACCTGGCTCCCTTGATGGCCGATCCGGTATCCTGGGCCAGCACCACGCCATGGACACGGCGTTTTCCCGTGCCGTCCGGCCGGGGAATGCCCGCGTCCAGCACCATCATGCTGCCCAAAGGGAGCAATTTGGGATCAACGGCCACACTGACCATGGGCGTGAGCGGCCTGCCAATGGCGCCAAGGGAAGGATGGTCCGCAAAACGAAAGAACACGTAACTCTTGTTCTCGGCCATGAGCTTGCGGGCCAGTTCGGGATGCTCGGCGCAAAACCGCCGCACATACTTTTGCCCGCGTTTGGACTTGGGCAGATAGCCCCTATGGTAAAGGATATTCCCTAGCCCTTCGAAATCGTGGCCGTTCTTCGCACCGTAGACCACGTGCCGCGCACTGCCGTCCGGCAGTCGCAACCGCCCCTGGCCTTCGATCTGCAGGTAAAACACATCCACGGGATCCTTGGCCCAGGCGATTTCCAAGCCCTTGCCCGCAAGCACCTTGCCCAGATCCACCTGGGCGCGGGTATGGTACGGCAAGACCCGCCCGTTTTCAACACGATAGACAGCGGGTACCCCGGACTGCCCGCGTCGACGCACACGCAGATCCGGCGGAACACCGTAAATCGGGTATTCATAGCCAGGGCGGGGGACCAGACTGGCCTCAATCTCAGGCGTATAATATCCCGTCATAAGCGGGGGCGGTGTCAGGACAAACCACCGAAAATGTTCGGCCAGCAACTCGGGACGACGATCCAGGTAGGGCAACAGCCGGATCAACTCCTCTACGCTGGCCCGGACCTGCCCCCAGGTGACCCGTATGCCGTGCCGGTCCATTGCAATCGAATTTTCAGGCTTGCCACGCAGATAGTCCAGGCTGTACCGCAGTCCCGCGTCAAGCTCCATCCATGAATGCAATCCCTGGGTCCGCAGATCCAGGGTTCGACTTTCCGTGGTGGTACGGCCATGGTTAAAGCGCAAAAAACGGGCCGCCTCCGACAGAGAAGGCGGCGGCGCGGGCGTGACGTCCGGAACCTGCCTGGGGGCGCACCCCGCAAGCAACACAAGGACCGCGACCAACCCCAATGCCAAACGCGAACCAACCGTGCCGGGCTGCGACCACTCCTTGAAGCGCACGACAACATTCCTCATAACGGGCTGGACTCGTTGCAGTCTTCGATGGCGACGTCACAGAATTTCCCCACCCCGTATTCCCGGCGTCGGAAAAACTTTTCCGGGCTGGGACCAATGATCTGCAATTCCCGATGCCGTCGCTGCACGTCCAGGGCGATGTTCATCTCCTTGGTGCAGCCGGTGGAATATGTGGCATCCTTCCCTGCCCAGACGGGCGGCACCTTGCGATTCATCAATTCAAAGCTGCGTTCGATATCCTGCACGGACTGGAACCGCCAGACATTGATAAACCCGCTACGCTGCACTTTTTCCCACATGTACATCAGATCGTCGGCGTCCATGCCTTCCTCAAAATGTTCCGCCGGATTAATGATGTACACGCCGTCCAAACGGGAGCGCAAATACCGGATAAACGTATTCATGACTTCGATGGCCATGCTGGTCTGGCCCGGTATGGACCCCACAATGCCCGAATAGAACATCACGGTATTGCCTGCGGCCGAAGCACGGCGCATGTCGGCGATGATGGCCTCGGCCTTGGCCAGAATGTCCGATTCGCTGAACTTGCGCGCCCAGCTCGCCTTGGGCTTGAAATGCAGTTCCAGCTTTCCGTTCTCCCCCCGGAAATAGCTGAAGATATCCCGGGTGAACGAATGGCTCGTCAAAATGGTACGGCGGTAATTCTCCTGCCCCTTGGCCATGATCAGATCGGCTTCCTTCCAGACCCGCGCCAGGGTCACGCTCATGCGGTAGGGATTGAGTCGCTCCCGGGTGCCGTCGGAAATAATCACAAAAGGATGTTCGCGCATTTCCCGCAACAATTCGTTCTTGCTGATGCGTACGTTGCTGATCACCCTGGCGTCCTTGAAACAGTCGGCCAATAATGGATCGTGCTCCGTATCCCAAAAGGACGGCGCATCGAAATAAAACCCTTCCTTCAGCGCCAGCACCACCCGATGCCCCCAGCGAAGCAACGCCCGGATAAGCTGCAGGTCGAAAATCAACCCGCCGCTGTTGTAGGGCAAAAAGAGAATCCGCAGCGGCCCGCTGCCTCGTTTGGGTGAGAACTGGCGGTGCAATTCATGGAAGATATCCTCATGCTGCTGCAGTTCCTGCTCCACCTTGCCGCAATCCTGAAAGAACTCGGACCAATGGTCAAAGTTGCCAAGGGTGGAGGCACAAAGCAGCCGCTGCATTTCCAGAAAATCCATTTCAAAACGCAGGTCGTCCATGCGCCGACAGGTATGGAAGGATTCGGGACAGGCATTCACAAAACGGTCCCATTCCGTGCTTTCCACGATCTTGGCGGCCTGGGCATTGGCCTGCTGTTTGCGCTTGCGGTGCGGGTCGTCGATCCCGCTCTGGGACATGAAGATGGTGATGAGCCGTTTCATGACCCGCGAAGGAATGGTTATGCAGGAATCCATGATCATGCGAAATTTATAGCGGGCCAGATTCATAATCTTGCGACGCTGATCCGGATCATTGCACGAGTCGCGCACAAGCCGCACAAACCTGTGCCACTGCTGGAGATACATCTGTTGCAACTCCGGTGACATACGGGACTGGAGCAGCTGCAATAGCATCCAGTCCGAACAGGGAGCGTAAAACGTATCGTCCTCACAAGCCACCATAAAGCGAATCTGCTCGGCGGATGCGTTTTTCAGCGGGTCGATCGTGTACTCAAGACCGTTCTCGGTCATGAAATGCAGCAGCAATGCATCCATGGCCGGATCTTCACCCCGGTGTATATCGAGAACGGAACGGTAGTCCTTTAATTTGGGCATATCATCCTCCCAACAAAAACCCCCGGCCAATCAGGCGCGAGAAAAAATTGCCGCCGCCCGTCTGGGCCAGCAGCAAATGCTCGGGGCAGCGTTCAATGGTCACAAGATCGCCATAGTCCAGGGTCACGACTTCCTGACCATCCTCCGTGAGAAAGACGTCGGCCACCTTGCCATATTCTTCGATTTCAACAGAAAGAGGCTTGTCCGCCGGAAGCACTAACGGCTTGAATCCGTTCAAAAACGGACAAATCGGCGTGACGCTGTAGGCGTCGGTCTCCGGAAACAGCAATGGACCACCAGCCGAGACACTATAGGCCGTGGACCCGGTGGGCGTGGAGATGATCACCCCATCCGACCGCATGCTTGTAATGGGCTCGTTGTCAAAATACATACCCAGACGGATCAACCGCGCCAGGGATCCCCGGCTGATCACAATATCATTGACCGCCACGCCCTGCGCCACCCGATGCCCCTGTCGCAGCACGGAATACGATAACAACATCCTTCGGGACAAGCGATACCGCCCCTCCAGGATGCGCCCCAGACGGCGTTTCCAGTTTTCCCGGGAAAGCTCCGCCAAAAAGCCCACCTGACCGAGGTTTAAGCCCACCAGCGGGGCGCCGAGCGCATACAGACGGCGGGCCGCGCTAATGAGCGTACCGTCTCCGCCAAGAACGATGATCAGTCCGAAAGGACGGCTGTCTGCGGTCGCCACATCGCCGGGCGCATCGGTCCGATGCTCACAGCAGTGCGCGTCGCATCCATGCTCGGACAGATACGCCGCAATCTCCTCGCCCAATTTCCGGGCCTCGACATTGCCTTCCTTGCTCACAAGAAGTATGGATTCAATGGCCTTCGACATGCCCAGGACATAATCGTTTTCCCGACTGAACGCCACCGGATTATGGACCCACCATCCCGGTCCACCAATGCTTCCCCCTTTTTTTGATTTTCTTCGCTCCCAACCCTAAAGTTTTTGTCTCGGCAACCGATACATACATTAGGAGGAAATCTGTATCGTGAGTAAAAGTCCTGCTGAAGTTCGCAGAATGCTGCACACTTACGGAAGGCAGCTAACCAGTGCGAAGCGTCTTGCGCGGTTCCGGCGAGCCTTGCTCGCATCCGGCGCGCAGGATCAGGTGGACATCTCACGGGAGGCCAGGCGGCGCGAGTTGGTGCAGCGCATCGCCAAAGAGATCATTGAGAACCTCATCGTCAACGGCAACCATTCGCCGGTCATCGAAGACATTCTGGACCAACTGGAAACCGAGACCGGAAACAGGGTGCTGCTTGATTACCCCCTGGACGGCGGGGATGTCCGCCTACTGACGGAAACCGAAACCGGAGCCAGGGAGTTGACGGGAGCGCAAAAGAACCGCATCCTAAAGCGGCTGTGGGAGATCACCCTGGCCAAGGTGGACGACACCATGCTTTGACCAGGCTCAGGGAGGCAATATGGATATCAGACACATTGCGGGGGAACTCAATCCCTACGCCAAGCAAAAGGTCCAGGAGGGCCAGCGGACCAAGGGTGGTTCGTCATCCAACACCGCGTCGGAACGCGGTGACAAGGTCCAGCTCTCCTCCGAAGCCAGATTGCGCGGCGCCGCCTTGAGCGAAGCCGGCGGTACGTCGGACGTACGGGCCGACAAGGTCCGCGACCTCAAGGAAAGAGTCCGCAACGGCACGTACAAGCCGGACATCAAGAAGGCGGCCGCGAATCTGCTGCGCGACGACATCAATCTTCTGACCTGACCCCCGAAACGACAGTACGTTTCGGTCTCAAGAGAAGTGCGCCCGACAACAGTATAAATCATCAATATATTCAGACAGTTTTGTTGCCAAAAACAAACGAACGGTCCCGCCTCACCCTGAAGTGAAGCGGGACCGTTCGTTGTGCAGCTCTCTCCAGCCGCACGGCAACACCGTTAAAACATTGCTTCGTGTCCGATTATTCCGCACCAGTCAAAAAGACATGCGGCGGAAAAGAGGAGTCGGTCTGCGGCGACTGCAACCCCACCCGGGCCTTGGTATTGATGACGATGGGACCGGAAAGATTGAGCGTGGTCTCCTGGGGCCGGTTGCGAGGGATGCTTACCGTGGTAAGGATCGCGAGTTCGTCGTCCTCCGCATTGCCAAGAATCCGCTTTTCCGCGCCGTCCAAACGAACGCCGTAGTGCGCAATAAAGGCCAAAGGATCGGCCACCAACAGCCCCAACCCCGGGTCTTCCAGCGACTGCAGTAACAAAAAGGGAGAATCGTCGTTGACCTGCAACAGAACAAACTGGCGCCGGTCCTCGAACCCGATAAGCCCATGCGGGAAGCAAACCACGGCGTCCTCGGCGATTTCCCGTTCGCCGAGGCGGGTCTGGATCACTCGCTTTCCTTGCGCTGCCATAACGTCGCCGCCTGAAGCAGATCCTGGTCTGTACATTCCAGAGCCTGCCGGTTTTGTTCCTTAATTCGCAAATACACCTCTTCCCGGTACACGGTCATCTCCTCGGGCACTTCCAGCCCGAGTTTGATCTGCTTTCCTTGCACGCTCAACACCTTCAATTTGATGTTGTCGCCCAGGTAAAGGCTTTCTCCGGGTTTCCGGGTGAGAATCAGCATCGGTTCCTTCCGTTTTCCTCGTTGCCGGGATAGTGGGCCGGGAGGCGTCCCGGTGGACCGGATTTACCCCAGCACCACGAAAAAGTCCAGGTGATCCCGAACCTTCACCGCTCAATTTCCCCTGCGCTTCCCGCTAGATGAACTTCATCAGGTTCATATTCATGATCAACGAAGTGGACCGCAGCACGGATTCATACACGATCTGTCCCTGCGTAATCTGGGTCATGAGTTCGGCCACATCCGCGTCCTCGATGCTGGACATGCGTTCCTTTTCGTTCAGCTCCAGATTCTCCACCAGCCCCTCGGCCACGGTCAGACGATTTTCCCGCCCGCCCACGCTGGCCGCGGCAGTGAGAATCTGCTGCTGAGAGCGGTCCAGACTTTCCAGACAGCGCTGCACGCCGCTTTGATTGTTGGTTTCCAGAAACGCCACCAGGTTTCCGACGGTTTCAAAAAGGTTCCGCGTATACCCGGCATTGGATCCCGTCAGAGTGCTGGCTCCGGTGCCGTCGTCGAAAACGACCTCGGTATTATCGCTGGATACGGCCAACCGATTACCGCCATTGGCACGGATGGCGTCGGGATCCTGATACAGTCCCCCGAAAATATCCTTGCCCACATCGTTGACCCGCACGGTTTCGTCCACGGAAATGCCTAAATTCACCGACGAGGTGCGAGGCGTGATCACAAACTGACTGCCGGGCTGCAAGGTATTTCCGCCGTTGGAGGACAACGTAAGCATGCCGCCCGGCGGAATGGTGATCAGCGACTGGTTGGACGTCGTGTCCGCGGACGTGGTGTTGCCCGTGGTCCAGCTGGCTCCCCCGTCCAAGCTGTAGGAGTATTCGATGACCTCATCCATGTCCACGGGAGCATCGTTGTCAATGCGCACCACCACGTTGTTGCTCTTAAAGGAGCCTTCGGCAGTGGCCGTGACGTTTTCCACACCCTGGCCAATGCTGTCGACCCGGATGGCGTCCATGTCGTCCCCGAGATACAATGCCGAGGGACGCAGCCAGGCCCACGTGCCGCCCGCGTCATCCGTATCGTCGGGATCATTGGCCTTGACACCGTCACCGGGCTGCACGTCCGAGAACACAACGGACGCGCCGCTTTGCGGCAAATTCACCCGGACCTCGCCGCCCACCACATTGCTTACGGTGCCGTCATCCAAAAATGTCTTTCCACCGTCCACGGAATAGCGCACCCCGACGTTGCCGGAATCAAAGGAGACCGTATCCCCTACCCCGGCCGCGCCCGAAGTATCATAAAACTGCATGAGCACGGTATAATCCGCGTTACCCTCAATGCGAAAATTGGTATTTTCGTTGAGATCGCGGTCATTGGTGGTCATCCAGAGCATCTTTTCAAAAGCATTGGAATCGGTCTTGTGCCCGGCATAGATGCTGTTGTCCTCGAACTCCATGTTGGACATTTCCACCAACTGGTCGAAGATGGAGCGCAATTCATAGCTGATCTGCTCGCGGTTCTGTTCGTCATACGTGCCGGTGGCGGCCTGTTCCGCCAGTCCCTTGGCCCGGGTGATCAACGAAGAGACCTGCATGAGCGTGGAGTCGGAACGCCCGAGCCAGCCCTTGGCCGTGCCGATGTTTTCCTTATACTGCTCAAGGGTGCGCAGAGCGTCGCGATGATCCAGAACACGCTCCATGCCCACGGGGTCATCCGAGGGCCGGATGATCCGCTTTTGCGACTGCGCCTTGATGTTTAAATCCATCAAGTTGGTCAGGGACGCATTCATATTTGTCACGTAGTGCGCGTAGAGCATTTGCTGGGAAACCCGCATAGCGCTCCTCCCTTACGGCTTCATGGACAGCACGGTTTGCAGCATCTGGTCCGCCGTGGTGATCAGCTTGGCTGCGGCGGTGTAGGAATGCTGATAGCGAATCAGGTTGGCCATTTCTTCATCCAGGTTCACGCCCGCCACTTCCTGCTGCCGGTCGTTGAGATCCCCGGCCATGGTTTCGTGGTACGTGTTGTTGAACTTGGCGGTGTTCACGTCCGCGCCCACGCCGCCCACGATGCCGTTGTAATAGTCCAACAACGACTGGCTGGAACGGCCTTCCTGCACGGTGTAGATGCTTACGTCCTGATCCTGCAATTCACTGATGGCCCGTGCCGTGGTGTTGTCCCCGGCGTTCATTTCCCCGGCGCCGTTCACATGCCCGGCGCAAAGAAAATCCTGGTCGCCAGAGATCCGGGTGTTCACCTCCATGGTGGAGGCATCCGTTCCCGTGAAAAATGTGTTCACTCCCAAAGCCGCGTTCAAGCCCGACGTATCCGCGCCATAGAGAAATTCCTTGCCGTCCTTGGCCTCCACGCGCAACCGGTTGTTCACCACCGTAGCCGTAAGATGATCCCCAAAGGTCCGGTTGTACGCATCTGCAACGTCGTTCAGACTGTGCATGTCCGGATTGAAGTTTTGCTGGCCCGCGGCATCCGAAAAATCCAAGGCCGCGCTGGAGGCAAGCAGCCCGGTCTCCTGATTGTAAACGTAGACCATGGCGCTGCCCGATTGCAGACGGCTGCCAAAGGCCAACCCAGAGGAATCGCTGCCCAAAGCTCGATCCGGCGCGTCCACGGCATACGTGCCGTCCACGTAGGTGAATTTTTCCAGGCCAGCGCCCTGGCTGTGCCGACGGTTCACTTCCCAGATCATGGTTTCCGCAAAAGCGTCCAGCTTATCCCGATACTTGCCCACGTAGGCGTCACGGAAATTAAAATACGCGGCCAGGCTGCCGCCCGTGGTACGCTGCTCCTCATCCATACCCGTAAAACGGATGATGGGAGTGATGTTCTCCTTGTGCGATGTATTCTCCACCCAGTACAAACCCTTTTGGGGAATGATGGTGAAGGTATCGCCGGCCTTCATCTGATTGGCAGGCATGGTCCGGGCGTTGCTCGTGGCGCCGAAATATATCCCCAGATCATTGGCCTGTACTTCCTGGCCGTAGGGACGCGCCTCAAACACCTTGGTGGAGCCGTCCTCATCCTGGAGCCAGGTGGCCCCGCCGTCCATGGACACCCGGAAGGTGGCCACATTGGGTGTTCCCGCACTGCCAACCACGCCGTCGCTGAGCACGTCGATAGTGTACTCGTAATTATCGTTGCCCGTGAAATACGCGGTGCCGTCGAAATCCGAACCTTCCGTCACCTGCTTCACGGTCTGGGGAGCGCCCACCTCCAGGCTGAAATGCTCGTAGCCGTCCACCAGTGTCTGTCCGCCCTTGGTCAGGACCGTGAGATTCCCGCTGCCCTTATCCACGGTATAGACGTCAATGATACCGCCCAAGTCGCGAATCAACTGGGCGCGCTCGTCGTACAGATTGTTGGGCGCGTTCTGGCCGAGGTTTTCATGAATATTGATGTTGCGGTTCGTTTCAGCGATCTTTTCAATAATGGTGTTGGCATTGGTCACATCGTTGGTGATCAATTCCTCAATCCGCTGTTGCATCTGGTCCAGGTTGTCGTTGGCGGTCTTCAACGTGGAACTCAGGGTCAGGGACTTTTCCAGCAGATCGTTGCGGGTGCCGTAATCATCGGCCCGCTGGCTAAGATCATTCCAGGAATTGAAAAACTCGGAGATGGAATCACTGATGCCCACTCCGTTGGCTTCGTTGAACAGCGTCTCCACGGTTTGCAGGGAGGAATGCAGCGCCCCCCAGCGTTCGCGCTTGCTGGCCTGCTCCAGATACTGGGTCTCCACAAACTTATCGAAGTGCCGAACCACCTCGGCGGCCCGCACGCCCGTACCCATCTGGCCGGGGCGGTAATCGATGCTCACGCCCTCTTCCAGGCGCACGGTTCGCCGTGAATACCCCTCGGTATTCACATTGGAGATATTTTCGCCCGCAACGCGCAGTTGCATCTGCGAGGCGAACAAGGCCCAACGGCCCATGTCCAGTATGGAGTTGGCTCCGAACATTACAAGGTTCCCCGCACCAGATGCGATTCACCCGGACGTGATGCGTACCGACCGTTGGCGGCGTATCCTTCCACCTTGGTGGGCTTGACCTTGGAATGCATGTAGTCCAGAAGCTTGCTGCTCTGCTCAAACAGGGCCATGGCAACCTGCTGATTCTGTGCGGCCTGGCGGGCGCAACGCTGCTCCTGTTCATCCAGGGCGCGCAGTTGCGTCTGCACTTCTTCCCGTTCCTCTTCGGGCATTGACGGCAGATAGTCGCGCAGCCGCCCCGTGTTCCCATTGGTAAGCATGGTGACCACGCGGACCAAGTCCTCGCGCTCCGCCACCAACTGCCGCATCAGTTCCTGGATGGACAGTTCCATGGGGGTCACACCACGCGCATCCCGCTTTTGCAGACGGGAAAATTCTTCCTCCAGCAGCATCTGCAACAACAGCATGGCCTTTCCCTGGCGGGACAAATTTTCCTTGATCCGGTTCTTCATGACCTTCCCCCGCAATTCGTTAACATCCTTTTATGACGGTCTTTTATTCCCGCCATTCTTCGGCGGCCGGACTCGTCATGGAATACTCTGCAAGTATCCGGCCAGTTTCACGACTGCGACTTCCCAGTTCACGGGCCAGCTGATCTAATCGGGCATTCACCTCGGCCTGGCTCAGCGCTCCCACGGACGACGGCGCTTCGGACGTTGTCGAAATGGACGGATTCGGGTTCCGGACATCCGGCGATACGGCATCAGGTGCCACGGCTTCCCCGGCCTGCACCGGCGCGCTCAATTCCTCGGGCATTTCCGGCTCCGGACCTCTGGTGTGAGGGTCCAAACGGGTATCCAGCGCCACTTCCTCCAGCGTCTTCAGATCCGGCTTGCCGTTGCGGTCCAGAGGCTTGAGTTCCGCTCCACCGGCCAGAGTGTCATGGCTGGCGGACTTGAGCTGCGAGGCCAACTGGTCGTAGAGCATATCCGCCAGGCCAATGCCGCCGGAATCGGCCATGTGCTCGGAAAAGGAACGATCAAACATGGAGAGGTACATGTCTTCCTGCTTGGAATGCATGGACGTTTCTTTCGGCACGGTTCGGCGCATCTGTTCCCAAAGCTTGCCGATAAACACGGCCTCGAAATCACGGCAGGCTTCCCGAAGCTCCTGCTCTTCCCCAGGCGCCCCATTCAGACGCTGCTTGAGGCTGTCCATGCGTTGCTTGTAGCGCACCAACTCCTGGCTTTCGGCCCGCCCCGAAGCGAGCTGGCCGGTCATGGCATTCATTTGCTCCGCCGTAGACATGATCAGATGACCTCCAGTTCCGCATACAAGGCTCCTGCGGCTTTGAGCGTACGGATGATGGAAATGAGATCGCGGGGAGCCGCGCCGATGGCGTTCAACCCATCCACCAACTCCTGAAGCGTTGCCCCTTCCATGAGCATGAGACGGTTGTTCTGTTCTTCCACACCGATGTCGGTCTGCGGCGTGACCACGGTTTCCGCATTTTCCGCAAAGGGACCAGGCTGGCTGACCTCGGCAGACTCGGCAATGACAATCTGCAAATTGCCGTGGGCCACGGCTACACGGGAAAGACGCACGTCGCTCCCCAGCACAATGGTGCCGGTCTTTTCGTCCACCACGACCCGGGCCTTGCTGTCCGGAGCGATGGTCAGATTCTCAAGCGAGGCCATCAGCGGCACCATGTTGCCCCGATACTTGGGCGGTACGTCCAGATGCACGGTGGAAACATCACGCGCCCTGGCAAACTGACCGCCCAGCACCGCGTTGATCCGATTGACCACCTGCATGGTGGTGCCGAAGTCACGCACGGAAAGATTCACGGTAAGGTGATTTTGTTCATTAAAATTGAACGGCACCTCACGCTCCACAATAGCGCCGTTGGGTATGCGTCCGGCAGTGGCAATATTCTTCTGGGCCGTGGCTGCCTCGCCCCCGGCGGCAAACCCGCCAATGGTCAATGGTCCCTGGGCCACGGCATAGACCTTGCCGTCCAATCCCTTGAGCGGCGTGATGAGCAACAACCCACCTAACAAGCTCTTGGCATCACCAATGGAAGAAACACTTACATCCAACGGCGCCCCGGTCCGTGCGGAAACAGGCATCTTAGCCGTGACCATCACGGCGGCCACATTCTTGGGCCGCAGACTGGTGGCGTCCACCTCCACACCCATCTTGTCCAGCATGTTGCGCATGGACGTGACCGTGAAGTTCGAATTGGTACCGTCGCCCGTGCCGGAAAGTCCCACCACCAAGCCATAGCCCACCAGCTCGTTGTCACGCACGCCGCTGATGGAAGAGATATCCTTGAGCCGCACGGCCTGGGCCACCTCCGCAAAAGCCAAAAGCAACAGCAGAATCACGATGACCGCCGTGACCATGCGGTCTCCGGTCCGTAAACGCGGCTTGCGGCTGTGACGTTGACTGATCATTCCTTTTCTCCCTTATCCTTGGCTTTCCACCGGTCCCCGATCAGAAGGGCCAGACATTATCCAAAATACGCGTCAGCCATCCAGGGCGTTGCTTGTCTGAAAGCACTCCCTCGCCATACAGTTCGATCTGGGCCTCGGCCAGGTAGCTGGACGGAACAGAGTTGTCGGCTCGAATGTCACGGGTCCGCACCAGTCCGCGCACGACAAGGATCTGCGTCTCGTTGTTCACCCGGACCCGGCGCGCACCTTCCACCTGCATGACGCGACCCGGCAGCATGCGGACAATGCGCGAGGCCACCGTGGCGGACAGTTCGGATTCTCGGGTGGTTTCACCGGTTCCCTCGAACTCGTTCGCATTATTCGATTCGATGGACAGCCCGGGCTGCAACCCCACGGTATCAAGCGCCCCGCCCACCAAGGTGTCGGTACCGGGCAGGGAGGTAATGCCGTATTGGTTATCCGAGGTGCGGTCCGTGGTGGTTTCCGCCTTTTGGGAGGCATCCGTCACCTCGGAGACCACCACCATCACAATGTCGCCCACACGGTGAGCACGATTGTCGTCATAGAGGAATTCCGCGGTGTTGGGGGTGAACAGCGATCCGGGATTGTCCATGGGTTCCGGTTCCTCATACGCGGGTTCGGAAAGCACCGGCATGGGCGTTGGATCGCTTTTGGCCGCACAGCCCGCAAGCAATGCAAAAGCTGTCAAAGCCACGGTGAGCCGGAAAAAACCTGCCCAATGTTTGTTGCACGTCATCATCTTCAAACCCCTTATCGAACCATCACGGTATTGCGGTCCACGACCGTGGCCAACACGGTCTTGCTGCTTTGCAGGTTACGCACCTCCACGGTCTGCCCCTGATCGCCGTCGGCCAACGCCTCCGCTTTCACCGCCAGGGTAATGCGCGGACCACGATAGACGAGGTTGACCTTGTCCCCCCGGCCCACCATGGGTTCGGATTCCAGAAAACTCATTTCCAGAGGGCGCCCGGTCCCAACGGAACGGGTCATGCGGTACGGACCGCCACTCTTGCCGTCCCAAACCTCGTCAAGGTACGCTAGGTTCTTGCGCATGAAGGTGATCTTATCGGGTGTCACGGAGTCATGCCGGTTGATGGGCTGAGCGGCACACGGCACGGCCTTCCAAAGATTCACAAAAGCACTCGCCGAAATGCGCCGGGTAATACGCCCGTCCTCACCAACGGCCCGTACGAGCATGGTCACCCGGCCCGGACGCAGGTCGTTGCTCAGGGCGATCTCCAATTTGTCGAACGGACTCTCGAGAAACACAAAGGAGGGAACGCGCACGTCTTTGATTTCCGGCTCTCCGCCCAGCGATGCGGCGCGGGGTGTCAAGAAATCGACAACCAGTCGCTGCAAAGCGCGGCCCCCGTAGACCCTTCCGCCCCGTTGCACCACCAATCGTCCGGGCAGCACGCATGCCTCGGCCACGTCCGGCACATAATACGCCAACATCCGTTCGATCTGCTTGCGGGGCAACGCCTGCTGCCGACCCGAGTATTGCGGTCCCTGCCAGAGGGTCTGTTGCGAGAGTTCCCGCCAGACCTCCGGACGGATAGTTCCCACAGGCTCGGCAATGTCGCCCAGCCGGACCCGTTCGCCTTCCACACAGGCGGCCTCGCGAATGCGCAAACTCCAGCCAGGATCGGCCGCGTGCGCGGCACGGCACGGTAGAACCGCCAACGCCAGCAGCGTGACAGCCAGAGCCATGAGCACCAAAAACGCGGTAACGCGTCCCATGCGAACGATTCGAGCATTGTTACGCGACATACGCTTCCTCCCTTCCTCGGCCGCTTACCGCTTCACGTTGATGGCGGTCTGGAGCATGGCGTCGGACGTGGTGATCGCCTTGGAGTTGACCTCAAAGGCCCGCTGACCAATGATCAGTCCCACCATTTCGTCCACCATTTCCACGTTGGAGCCTTCCAAGAACCCCTGGGCCAGGGTACCGAAGTTGGTGTCGCCAGGAGTTCCGGCCGTGGCCGGTCCCGAGGCTTCGCTTTCCCGGTACAGGTTGCGGCCGACGGCGTTCAGCCCGGCCGGGTTGATGAAATTGTAAATCTGAATATCTGCGGCCGCGAGTTCCTGTCCGGATGCGTCCAGGGCCGCGATGTGTCCGTCCTCGGTCACGGCCAGACTCACGGTATCCGAAGGAACCGTAAATTCCGGCTGCAACGCGTATCCCTGAGCCGTAACCACACGCCCGTCGTTGTCGATCTTGAACGATCCCGCACGGGTGTAGACATCCTCTCCATTGCGGTCCACCAGGAAGAACCCGTCGCCTTCAATGGCGATATCCAAAGGGTTGCCCGTATTCTGGAGGTTGCCCTCGGAAAAGAACTTGTGCACGGTCACGGGCCGCACGCCCATGCCCACCTGCAACCCCGTGGGAATACGGTTGCCGCCCTCATTGATGGTTCCGGCCATGCGCAGGGTCTGGTACATCAAGTCCTCGAACTCGGCCCGGCTCTTCTTGAACCCGGTCGTGTTCACGTTGGCCAGGTTGTTGGAGAGCACATCGATGTGCGTCTGCTGGGCCACCATGCCCGTAGCCGCTGTCCAAAGCGATCGCATCATAATACTAATCCTCCTGCCGCTTACGCGCTGGTGCGGCCCACTCTCGTGATCAATTTTTGGTCAATCTGGCTCGTACCCTGCATCATCTTAGTATACATCTGATGAGCACGTTGCGTTTCGATCATGTCCACCATCTCGGTGACCACTTCCACGTTGGCCCGCTCCAAAAATCCCTGTTCCACGGACAAGTCCTCGGGGGGAATTTCAGCGGCCGTACCATTGGGGTCGATCTGATAGAGATTGTTGCCGATTTTCTGCAATTGCCGCTTGTCATCCACATCCACCAGCTCAAGCACGCCCACGACCTGATCATCGGCCCGAACCTGGCCGGAACCATCCACCGTTACATTGCGTGCTTCAGGCGGAATGCTCAAAGGCCCGCCCGTTCCGAGCACTTCAAACCCCTGCTCGGTAATGAGCGTTCCTTCGGAGTTGAGACGAAAGCTGCCGTTGCGGGTCAAATAATCGCCGTCCGGCGTTCGCACCCGAAAGAACCCGTCCCCCACCAACGCGAGGTCCAGGGGGTTTCCAGTGGTCTGAAGGGCGCCCTGGGTAAAGTCGGTCTTCTGATCCGAGAGTCTCGGCTTGGCAAAAAGATCCGCCTTGGGCCACATGTCCTTGTCACGCAAGGATGGACGCGCATCCACCATGTAGTCGTGCGCAAACCGCAAAAAGGTGTCGTGAAAGGCCACCTTGTCCTTTTTGTAGGCCGTGGTGTTGACGTTCGCCAAATTGTTGGCGATCTGGTTCATTCTGATTTCATTCGACATTGCGCCGAACATGGCGTTCATCATGCTGTCTCGCATGGGTGTCACCTCCTGTACAGCCATGGAGATGCAACTTCTGGTCCAACGCCATTCCTCCAAGGACTGACACCATGGGCTTTCAAGACACGCCCAGACACAGGATTCGCTCTCCAAATAACGGTTGACAAGCCGCCGGGACGCGCCTAAAAGGGTTTGTTCGCACAGGAGGCGTCCTCTGGTGTGAATGAGCGGGTGTAGCTCAGCTGGTAGAGTACGAGCTTCCCAAGCTCGGTGTCGCGGGTTCGACCCCCGTCACCCGCTCCAAGGCTCAAGAAGGAAATTCCGCCCGAGCCGTTAAGGGCTTGTTCATCGGGGTGGGCCTTAGGGTCCACTTTTTTATTTATGGAAGGGCGGTCAGCCGCCGCAGGCAGCAATATAGAAATGAAGCGCAGCAAACTGGAACAACGAATCCACGACCTGGCGGAAAGCCAGATAACCGCCCTGGGCTACCGGCTCTGGGGACTTATGGCCCCGTCCGCCGGAAAGAAGACCGTGGTTTCGATCTTCATCGACAGCGACCAGGGCGTGAACGTGGACGACTGCGCCAAGGTCAGCCGTGACCTGGGCGTGGTTTTTGATTTGGAGGACGCCATTCCCGGCTCCTACGTGCTGGAAGTGTCCTCCCCCGGTCTGGAACGTCAATTCTTCGAACTCCGCCAACTGCGCGACTACGAAGACCGAACGATCGCCGTGGAACTTCAGGATCCAGTGAACGAACGACGTAAATTCAAGGGGCGGCTCCTGCGTGTCGAGGATGACACGTTCGAGCTGGAGGATGACGGCGCGCCCTTGCGCATCCAATGGCAGACAGTCAAGAAGGCCCGTCTGGTCCACGAATTTTAAATTCCCAGCCCTTCGGACGTGCTCCGAGGGGGGAGGTCGCACCATGTCGGAATTAAAAAAAGCTATCGATCAGATCAGTAAAGATCGCGGCATCGACCGTGACCTGCTGGTAGACACTCTTGAGGAGGCCGTGCGTTCCGCCGTGGCCCGCAAATACGGCGACGCAATGGATATCGAGGTCACCTTCAACGAAGACCTCGGCGAGATCGAAGTCTACCAGTTCAAGGTGGTCGTCGACGAGGTGCATGACGAAATTTCTGAAATTCCCCTGGAAGAAGCGCAGCAGCACGACCCCGGCGTCCGCCTGGACGACGAAATGGGCTTCAAGCTCAAGGTCGAGGATCTGGGACGCATCGCGGCCCAATCCGCCAAGCAGGTGATCATCCAGCGCATGCGCGACGCTGAACAGGAAATCATTTACGAAGAATACAAAGATCGCGTGGGCGAAATCGTGGGCGGCATCATCCAACGCCGCGACCGCACCGGCTGGATCATCAACCTGGGCCGGACCGAAGCGTTGCTGCCCAAGGATGAACAGATTCCCCGCGAACGCTACAAACGCGGTGACCGTGTCCAGGGCTACATCATCGACGTGCAGAAGGAATCCCGCGGACCGCAGGTTTCCATCTCCCGCTCGCACCCGGACTATATGGCCGCCCTGTTCCGGCGTGAAGTGCCGGAAGTGGCCGACAGCACCGTCAAAATCATGGGTGTTGCCCGCGACCCGGGCTTGCGCGCCAAGGTGGCCGTGAACTCCCGCGACCGCGATGTAGACCCCGTGGGTGCCTGCGTGGGTATTCGCGGTTCCCGCATCCAGAACGTCGTTCAGGAGCTTCGCGGTGAGCGCATCGACATCGTTGTCTGGAGTCCGGACATCGTCATGTACGCTCGCAATGCGCTGTCTCCGGCGCAGATCACCCGCATCACTGTGGACGAGGAAGAAGAAGTCCTGGAAGTGGTGGTCCCCGATGATCAGCTCACCCTGGCCATCGGACGCAAAGGGCAAAACGTCAAGTTGGCCTCGCGCCTGCTTGGCTGGAAAATAGACATCTTCACCGAAAGTCGCTACGGCGAACTCAACGCCGCCCGCAAGGGACTGGAGCAGTTGGCCAGCGTAGCCGAGGTGAGCGTGGACGCGTTCCTGAGCGCGGGCATTGAGACCACCGAAGGGCTGGTCCTTGCCACCGACGAGGAACTTCTCGAAGTCAACGGCATGACGGAATCGCGCATCGCGGACCTGCGCACGGCCATGAACATGCTCGGCTTCAATGCCGCTGCATACCAGAACCAAGATGCCGAAGACGAGGCGGACGAAGATACGCCCGCCACGGAAGAGACGGAAGAAAACGATACGCCCCGGGAAGACGAACCCGCGAATGAAGAAGCTCCCCTGAACGCGGAGAACGAAGACGTGGACCAGGACGCCGAAGAAGGCGAGCCGACATCCGGGGACAACGAATAAAAGGAAGGAAACCGGTGCCGAACACCGGAAAGCAGCCGCACGTGCCGATGCGCACCTGCGTGATCTGCCGCCGAAAACTGCCCAAATATGACTTGGCGCGCCACGTGCGCGTCGAGCAGGGGCGGTTGGAGCACGATCCCGGCCAGATACGGCCCGGGCGAGGTATTTACGTCTGCACACAAGCAAAGTGCAGGGAACGATTTGAAAAATTCGGTCTGCGGAAGCATCCCAAGGGGGGAAAGTAATGGCGGAAACCTACAAAGTTCATGATCTGGCGACCGAACTGGACGTCAGCAACAAGGAAATCCTCCAACGCCTTCGAGAACTCGGTGTGCAGGTCAAAAGCCACATGAGCTCGGTGGAACAGGAAGATGTTGATAAGCTTCGGGACGCCTTTGCCCAAAAGTCAGCCACCGGCGAAGTAGTCCGCCGCGAGGTGCAGCCGGGCGTTATCGTGCGCAGACGGCGCCGTGGTCGTGGCAAAAAGCAGGAGGCCCAGGAAGAACCCATCAATGCCGAAACGGTGGAAGGCACCGACGGTGAAGCTGAAGCGGTCGCGCCCGCCGCCCCCCCCCAGCGGGAGGACACGGCTGCCGAGGACACTGCCGCCGCACCCGCCGAGGAGCCGAGCAAGCCTGCGTCCCGCACCACCGCCAAAAAAACTTCCAAGCGCAAAGGCGCCAAGACCGACGCCCCGGTTGCGCGCATTATCTCCCGTCCTGAAGACGAAATCGCCGAACAGGAAGCCTCCACTCCCGAACCGGAACTGGAGGAGGAAACCGCTGCTCCCGAAGCCCCCGCATCGGCCACCCCCCAGGCCGAGCCTGAGGCCAAGGACAAGGCTGCTGCCCCGGACACGACCGAGGACGGCAAGCAGGCCGCTTCTCCGGTCGAAGAACCGCAAGAGCAGGAACAGGCCGTAGCGGACCAGCCTGAAAAAGAAGCCGATGCCGAGTCCCCCGCAGCCGAGGAAAAAAAGGCGAAAGCCCCTTCCAAGGACGGCGCGGAGAAAAAAAGCAAGGCCGAGGACCAGGACAAGGGCAAAAAAACCGCCAAGCAGCAAAAAAAGAAAAAGAAGCGCTCCGTACAGGAAGCGCCTACCGTTCGCGTGATCTCCCGACCGGATCCGGCAGAGGTCGCCCGACAGGCCGCCCTGCGCGAAGCCCGGGACAAATATCTCCCGCCTGTTCCCGCCGCTACCCAGCCCACCAAGGAAAATGGAGCGCCGGTTCCGCCCACGAGCGACGCTGGTGCGCGCCGGAAAAAGAAAAAAGATCGCCGTACAGTGGAATTCAACCGCTACGACGACAACCAGCGCGGCAAAAAATTCAACGATAATTTCGGTGGACGCGGCGGTAAACGCAAAAAAGGACGCCGTCGGCAGGAAGAATCCGCGCCGGCCGCCAAGAACACCCAGCCGCTCAAGGCGGCCAAGCGCAAGCTGCGCGTGGATGACACCGTTCGTCTTTCCGACATGGCCAAGCAGATGGGCGTCAAGGCCCAGGATCTGATCAAAACGCTGTTTGGACTGGGAGTTATGGCCACCATCAACCAATCCCTGGACTTCGACACCGCCAGCGTACTGGCCGCCGAGTTCGGATACGAAGCGGAAAACGTGGCCTTTGACGAACAGGAATACCTGCTGCCGCCCGAGGAGGATTCCCCGGACTCCCTGAAGCCCCGTGCCCCGGTGGTCACCATCATGGGACACGTGGACCACGGCAAGACCTCCCTGCTGGACGCCATCCGCAAGACCAACGTCACGGGCGGCGAGGCCGGAGGCATCACGCAGCACATCGGCGCCTACCACGTCAAAACCGGGCGCGGCGAGATCGTGTTCCTGGATACCCCGGGCCACGAAGCGTTTACCACCATGCGCAAACGCGGTGCCCAGGTCACGGATATCGTCATTCTCGTCGTGGCCGCGGACGACGGCGTTATGGACCAGACCCGCGAGGCCGTAAGCCATGCCAAGGCCGCGCAGGTACCCATCGTCGTAGCCGTGAACAAAATTGATAAGGAAGGCTCCAACCCGGACCGCGTCATGCGCGAACTGTCCGATCTCGGTCTGGTGCCGGAAGCCTGGGGCGGCGAAACCATCTTCGCCAACGTCTCCGCCAAACAGCATACCGGACTGGACGAACTGCTGGAAATGGTGCTCCTGCAGGCCGAGGTGCTCCAGTTGCAGGCCAATCCGGACAAGCCCGGTCGCGGCCACGTGGTCGAGGCCAAGCTCGACAAGGGACGCGGTCCCGTCGGCACCGTGCTGATCAGCGAAGGCACGATTCGTCAGAGCGACTCCTTTGTCTGCGGCATGGTTCACGGAAAGATTCGCGCCATGTTCACGGACCAGGGACAGAAGATCCAGGAGGCCGGTCCTTCCACTCCGGTGGAAATCCAAGGCTTTGACACCATTGCGGAAGCCGGCGACGAATTCGTTGTCGTGGCGGACGACAAGGTGGCTAAGCGCATCGCCTCCATCCGATTGGGCAAGCACCGCGACAAAGAACTTGCGGGTAAGGCCAAGGTCACCCTGGAATCCTTCCTGGCTTCCCGCCCGGAAAACGAGGCCCAGGATCTGAACCTCATTGTCAAGGCAGACGTGCAAGGCTCGTTGGAAGCTGTCACCGAAGCGCTCGGCAAGCTGTCCACGGACGAAATTCATGTGCATGTGCGCCACGGCGGCACCGGTGCCATCACGGAATCCGACATTCTGCTGGCTTCGGCTTCTGACGCCATCATCATCGGGTTCAACATCCGGCCCGAGGCACGCATCAAGGACGTTGCCGATCAAGAAAACGTGGAAATCCGTTTCTACGACATCATCTACAAGCTGACCAACGAAGTGAAGGACGCCATGAGCGGCATGCTCACGCCCGACACCGTTGAGGACTATCTCGGTCAGGCCGAAGTGCGCGACACCTTCAGCGTACCCAAGGTCGGAACCGTGGCCGGCTGCATGGTGGTCCAGGGCAAGTTGACCCGTAACGCCAAGGTCCGCCTGCTGCGTGACGGCGTGGTGGTCTACACCGGAACGCTCTCCTCCTTGAAACGCTTCAAGGACGACGCCAAGGAAGTGGCCAAGGACTTTGAGTGCGGCGTGGGACTGGAACGGTTCAACGACGTCAAGGTCGGGGACATCATTGAGGCGTTCGAGGAACGCGAGGTGGCCCGTACCATCGACTAGCCAACCGGAGGCATTGGGCGGGAATCATTGCGATTCCCGCCCGGTCCGGAATCTTTCGTCACTCCCGTTCGCGGCCTTCGGGCACGGACGGGCCAAGCCGTTTTCAGGGGGGTCGGCCCGCCGCTCCCCTGCTGGAGGCAGGCCATGATTATCGGCGTACTCAGCCTGGAATTTCTGCTGCACGGCAATAATTCCCTCAAAGGCAAACGCAAAGTGGCCCTGAGCCTGAAACAAAAAATCCGTAACAAATTCAACGTGGCGGTCTCCGAGGTGGAGGCGCAGGACGTACACGGCCGCCTGGTGCTGGCCGTGGTCACGGTGGCCAATGAGACCCGAAAGGTGGAAAGCCGCCTGGCCAAAACCCTGGCCATGGTGGAGGCCATTTCCCCCGCCGAATTGGTCCGCTGCGAAACGGAAGTATTTTCTGGGGAATAATCCCAAGGAGCCGAGGCCATCATGAAAACTACCTCTTCCCGCCGGTCCATCC
Source organism: Paucidesulfovibrio gracilis DSM 16080 (assembly GCF_900167125.1). NCBI lineage: Bacteria > Pseudomonadati > Thermodesulfobacteriota > Desulfovibrionia > Desulfovibrionales > Desulfovibrionaceae > Paucidesulfovibrio > Paucidesulfovibrio gracilis. Next base: position 13,334 of record NZ_FUYC01000009.1, on the reverse strand, counting down.
GGCTGGCCGACCAAATCCAACGCGAAATCGGTACCCTCCTTGTAGAGGACGTGCAGGATCCGCGTCTGGACATGGTCACCATCAGCGGCGTGCGCATGAACCGCGACCTGCGCATTGCCGAGGCGCTCTACACCATGAGCGGCGACTCGGAACGTGAAGCCGAGGTGCAAAGCGCACTCGAACACGCGGCCGGATTCCTGCGCTCCAAGCTGGGTCGCCGTCTGAAGCTCAAATTTGTTCCGGAACTGCGCTTTGCGCGTGATACCTTTCTTGAGGACATGGTCTATGCCCACTCCGGCCCACAAGATAGCTGATCTGCTTCGGGAACAGGACGACTTCCTGATCTCCGCCCACGTCAATCCTGACGGTGATGCCATCGGCAGCACCGCGGCCCTGGGCTGGATTCTGCAAGCCCTGGGCAAGCGTTTCACCCTGTATAACGCTTCGGGATTGCCTCGCGCCTTTGACTGGGTGCAGCTACCGGCTCCCGTTACCACGGAACTGCCGAACCCGCTTCCGGCATGGTCGCTGGTGGTGGACTGCGGGGCAAAAAACCGGGTCGGTACAGCCCTGGACGCTGCCTTGATCCCGGAACGCACGGTGAACATCGACCACCACATCAGCAATCCGGAATTCGGCACGTTGAATTGGGTGGATATCGACTACCCCGCAGTGGGAGCCATGATTGCAGAAATCGCCCACGCTTTGGATCTGGAGCTTGCAGGCCCGCTGGGAGAAGCGGTCTACCTGGCCGTGGCCACGGATACAGGATTCTTCACCTACGGCAGCACCAAGCCCAAAACCCTGGAGCTTGCCGCTGACCTGTATCGGGCCGGAGTCAAGCCCGGTGAAATCAACCCCAAAATCATCAACCAGTGGACTCCGCAACGGTTGAAACTTCTCTCCGCCGTCATCGCCACCCTGGAAATGCACCTTGACGGCCGCATGGGTCTCGTGGTTGCGGACCTGGAAACACAACGCCGCACCGGCACAAGTACCGAGGACTGCGATGGCCTGGTCAATTTCGTCCGCCAGCTACGCGGTGTGCGCGTTTCCGCCATCCTGCGCGAGGACGAACCGGAGTACTGGAAATTCAGCCTGCGATCCAACGGCGACGACGACATTCAGGGGGTTGCCGCCCTGCTCGGCGGCGGAGGCCATAAAAACGCTGCCGGCGGAAACCTGCGCGGCTCTCTTGAACACGTGACCCGAACGCTTGTGGACAGCATCGATCAGGTCTTGCAAGGGCTGGCGGAATAGGTATCATGGGCAGGAAACCAAAACGTGATCCACGCCAACGCGACGGCGTGCTTGTGCTGCATAAACCCTCGGGTCCGACTTCAGCCGGTTGCCTTACGGACATCAAGCGTCAGCTCGGACAACGAAAAATCGGCCATGCCGGGACACTGGATCCACTGGCCGAAGGCGTTTTGCTGGTTCTCCTTGGGCAGGGTACCAAACTGGCCCCCTATTTGAGCGAGGATTCCAAAACCTATTCCGGTGAATTTCGTCTGGGAATTTGTACCGATACATTCGACATCCAAGGAAAAATCATCCAGGAAACGAATGTGGACGTCACCCCGGACCAGGTCCGCGAGGCAGTCGACGCCTGGCAGGACTTGACAGAACAGGATGTTCCCGCCTATTCGGCGGCTAAACATAACGGCAAGCCGCTTTACTCGCTCGCACGTGCGGGCGAGGAGGTTCCGGTCAAAACAAAACCGGTAACCATTCATGCGGCTGAATTGCTGGACGTCACCCTCCCCGTGGCGAAATTCCGCGTCAGGTGCTCTACCGGCACCTATGTACGATCCCTGGTCCACAGCTTGGGGAAACGACTTGGATGCGGAGCCACGCTCACGGCCCTTCTCCGGGAGGAGAGCCGCCCCTTCGGGTTGCACCAGGCCCATGGCCTGGACGACGTTCTGAATGATCCGGAACATTTTCCGGAAAAGGTCATTCCCATGGCCGAGGCGCTTCCACATTGGCCCCGGCACCGACTGACCCCGCCCATGGCGGAACTGGTCAAAAACGGTACCTGGTTGCCCGTGGCCGACGCCCCGGACCAACTCCTGGGAGGATCCCCCGGGGATCAAGCGCTGCTGCTCGACAACGAGGGCGGTCCCCTGGCTCTGGTGGAAGCCAAAATTCAGAACGGACAACTCAAATGGGCCATCCTTCGCGGTCTCTGGGCCTGAGATAGCCCGGGAAAACGACGCCGCCCACCCTACAACAGGAGGTAATTGCTGTGGTACTGGATACGCAAGACAAAAACAAAATCATTGAAGAGTACAAGCGTCACGAAGGTGACACTGGTTCTCCTGAGGTGCAGGTTGCTCTGCTCACCGAGCGGATCAACTACCTCACCGATCACTTCAAGGTCCACAAGAAGGACTTCCACTCCCGCACGGGCCTCTTGAAGCTCGTCGGTCAGCGCCGCAAGCTGCTGAAGTACCTTGCCAACAAGGACATCCAGCGCTACCGCGATCTGATCCAGCGTCTGGGTCTGCGCAAGTAGAAGAGCAAGCCGACAACGGGGGAGGAAACACCGTGTTTCCTCCCCCGACCACATCATGCACCTGATCCGGGAGAGCCTTTAGTTGGCTGCGGAAAGCGTTCCTGCCTGTTTGCAGGAGTTCTTCCCCAAGCCGGCTAACGCTCCCGGACCAGAAGGCACAATGCCAACCCGAGGAGGAGCGTATGCTCAAACCTTTTGACAAAACCAGCCTGACCGCCAAGGTGGGCAACATCGAAATCACCTTGGAATCCGGGCGCCTGGCCAACCAAGCCAGCGGCGCGGTCACCATCCAGTCCGGCAACACCGTGGTGCTCGTCACCGCCGTGAACCAGCCCCTGGCCGAAGACCGTGGATTCTTCCCCCTGACCTGCAACTATCAGGAAATGCTCTACGCCGCCGGACGCGTGCCGGGCAACTACTTCCGCCGTGAAGTGGGACGCCCGTCCGAGCGGGAAACGCTGGTTTCCCGTCTCATTGACCGCCCGGTCCGCCCACTGTTCCAAAAGGGCTTCCGCGACGAAGTCCAGGTCATCGCCACCGTGCTTTCCGCCGGAAAGAAGACCAACCCGGACGTACTTGCTCTGACAGGTGCCTCCGCAGCGCTGCACCTTTCCCCCATGCCCTTCCTCGGCCCCGTCGTGGGTGCGCGCGTGGGCTATGTGAACAAGGAATTCGTGCTCTATCCCACCTACCAGGGTATGGAAGAAAATAACGACCTGAACCTCATTTTCGCGGCCACCCGTGATGCCGTGGTCATGGTTGAAGGCGGAGCCAACTTCCTTTCCGAATCCATCATTGCCGACGCCCTGGAATGGGGACACGAGCAAATCAAGCCCTTGTTCGACCTGCAGGACGCTCTGCGGGAGAAAGTGGGCAAGCCCAAGCAGGAAGTGGTCGAACCGCAGGAAGACGAAGAGGTCTCCTCTTTCGTGGAAGAGCTGGTCTCCGACGAACTGAAGACCGCGTTGACCACGCCGGAAAAGATGGCCCGCAAGGCTGCCAAGGACGCGGTCAAGACCAAGGTCAAGGATGCCGGTGCCGAAAAATGGGCCGAGCAGCCCGAAAAGGTCAAGGCCATTGGCGACGTGCTGTCCAAACTTGAAAAGAAGATCGTCCGCCGCCGCATTGTGGAAGAAGGCAAACGCATCGACGGTCGCGACCTGACCACGGTGCGCCCCCTCTCCATTGAAGTCGGACTGCTGCCTATGACCCACGGCTCGGCTTTGTTCCGCCGCGGCGAAACCAGCGCCTGCTGCGTGGCCACCCTGGGTTCCTCCCGCGACGAACAGCGCATCGAGACCCTGACCGGCGAACTCAACAAAGACTTCATGCTGCATTATAACTTCCCGCCGTATTGCGTGGGTGAGGCCCGCATGCTGCGCGGTCCCAGCCGTCGCGAAATCGGCCACGGCGCCCTGGCCGAGCGGGCCATCAGCCCGGTGTTGCCGGGTGATGAATTCCCCTTCACAGTGCGTGTGGTTTCCGAAATCATGGAATCCAACGGTTCGTCCTCCATGGCTTCCGTCTGCGGTGCCACCATGGCCCTGATGGACGCCGGCGTGCCCATCAACGCTCCCGTGGCCGGCATTGCCATGGGCCTGTGCAAGGAAGACGATGAATATTACGTGCTCACGGATATTCTCGGCGACGAGGACGCCCTGGGCGATATGGACTTCAAATGCGCGGGTACCGCGGAAGGCGTGACCGCGATCCAGATGGACATCAAGATCACCGGCATTCCTTCGGACGTGCTGCGCCGCGCTCTGAAGCAGGCCCGGGAAGCCCGTCTGCACATCCTGGAACACATGCAGGAATGCCTGGAGAAGCCCCGTGAGGAGCTTTCCGCCTACGCCCCGCAGATGGCCGAATTGACCATCAATCCCGAGAAAATCCGCTCGGTCATCGGACCCGGCGGCAAGAACATCAAAGCCATCACCGCCGAGACCCAGGCCGATATCGACATCGAGGATTCCGGCAAGGTGATGATCTTCGCCCCTAACCAGGCTTCCCTGGAAAAGGCTCGCGAGATGGTCCAATACTACGACCAGACCCCGGTGCCGGGCCGCAACTATGTGGGTACGGTGCGCAAGGTCTTGGAAGTGGGCGCCTTGGTGGAAATCCTGCCCGGTGTGGAGGGCATGCTGCACGTTTCCCAGATCGACGTGGAACGTGTGGAAAATGTCTCCGACGTGGTGCAGCTTGGCCAGGAAGTGACCGTCAAGGTCATCGAACTGGAAGCGGGCGGCCGTATTCGCCTGTCCCGCAAGGCCTGGCTCATGGAGCAGGCTGGACAGGAAGTCAACATCGAGGACTTCAAGCGTCCCGGCGGCGGTCGTGATCGCCGAGGTGGTGGACGAAATGACCGCGGCGGCCGCGACAATCGCGGAGGTCGCGACAACCGCGGCGGCGGACGTCGGCGCTAATAAGCGTACGCCTTCGGGCCGACAAACATCGCATAGAACAAAGGGACGGTCCGAGGACCGTCCCTTTTTCATGCGCTTCGTGCGCTACCACTCCCAATAAAAAGATCAATCCATAAGAATTCCGGCGTAGCCCACCACCTGCTCCACGTCCTGCGTCACCTCGGCAGACGTGGCATAGCTCACCAATCGGGCCGATTTCGCTCCCATGGTCACGACGGCCGCCAGCCCCATGGTCATGGGCAACACACCGCACATGGTGATTCGCTCCCGGCGCACGGTTTCATATAGCAGGCCTGGCTCCAGCGAACGCAGAGCGTCAATGGCCATGCGATCCAACTCATGAGCCCGCTTTTCAGAAACATAATGGCTCATGTCCGAGCTGACGACCAAGGAAACCGGTTCCTCCCAGGCGGCCAGCAATTCTCCCAAAACCCGCCCCGCAGACACAAGACTTTCCGGTGAAGGCTCCGAAACAGCCACGGGAACAACCTGAATTTCCGGATGCAGGCAGCGTAGGAACGGCAGCACCACTTCCAAGGAATGTTCCCGTTTATGCGCCAGCGGATCGAACGTGCATCCCGGCACCTGGGCCACCATGGACTGCGCCAGGGATTCCGCTATGGGTATCCCGCCCCCGGGCAGTTCCCACTGCCCTTGCCCCCACACAGCCATGCGCTCCCCCAGGCCGGTATGGTTCGGTCCGAGCAACACAATGGTACGGGGCAGACGCGCCTCGCCCAATGTCCGTCCGCAGACGCCCCCGGAGAACATGTAGCCCGCATGCGGCACCATGGCCAGCAACGTCCGTCCCTCCGCGGTCTCGGACACATCGGCCTGGGATAAATAGCCACGCACCTCGCGTTCCAGGATTCCAGGATCGGCCGGATAAAACTGTCCTGCAACAATCGGCTCTCGCTTCATTGTCATCCCCCCTTCTCCGTGAAACAAAAACCTATAATACACGCTGACGTATATCGGTCAACAGTTCTCAATTGGGAATCGGTGCATACTCCGAGGCGCGGCGTTCCAACTGCTCGGTTTCCAATGCGGTAGCGGCCAGACGCCCATACAGCGTTCCAGGCCGAGCGTCGCGCAGTCCCTCCATGGTCTCCCGCCATTCTTCCGGAAAGCCCGACTTCCGATACAGCTGTGCAATCTTATACCGATGCCCAGCCCACTCGGCATCGTCCTCAGGAACATACTTGTCGTATTCCAACGCCCACTTCAAGGCTTGCCGATAGCGTCCTGACCGCTCCGTGGCATGAATGGACATCAGCATGCAATCCTTGATCTTTTCCTGATCACCATTGGTGGAAAGCAGCAAGGACAACGCCTCCTGCGAATACACGAAGACCCGGCGCAGATCGTCATGCTTCATGGCCTCTTTGGCCATGAAATAGAGGGAGTCGGCACGGATAAACGCTTCCACGTCCTCATCCGCACCCAGCTGCGCCCAAAGCCGCGCACTCTTGCGATGCTCACCGAGATTTTCCAGCGCCACGGCGTTGGCGTGCATGAGCAACCGACGAGCACGGTCCGACAAATCCCAATGCTCCGTGGCCAATGAGGAAAGACTGTTGATGCGATTCCAGGCACGTTGTTTCAAATATACGTCCGCAGCCACGGCCAGAGCCATCTCGGAAAATTCCGGCACCTGCTCTTCCTGCAGGAATGGCTTGAGCAGCGCCAGGGACTTGTCGTACCGATCCAGAGCGGCATACGCCCGGGCCACGCCGATACGAGTGGCGTTTCCTTCCTCGCCTTCGGATTCGTTGATGAACGGATACCGCTCCCAGTAGTCCACCACTTCGGCATAGCGTTCCTGGTCCAGCAGCTGCGGCACGGCCAGGGCAAAGGCCCGATTGCCCAGCTCCCTGGCACGGTCGGTCAGCTCACTACGGGGGTATTCATCCATGAGACGCTGGGCTGCGGCCAGTGCTTCGGGGTATTCCTTCTGGTAAAAATGCCACATGCCCAACTTGAGTAGCGCCAGGGGAGCCAGCGGACTGGTCGGATGCTCGTCTACGATCTCCGTGTAGACCTGCTTCGGACGCAACGTGAACGGTCGGTCAAAAACCGTGACCATCTCCAGCATGGTGGGTTCGTCGTAAATGCCTTCCTCGGCCAGCCGCATCTTGGCGATCAGCCCGCCTTCCATATCGGGATACTGTTCCACCACGCGTTCATAGATGCTTCGGGCCGCTCGGGTCTTGTCCTGCCGCAAAAAAACATCTCCGATACGGGCCAGCACGACATCCGCCTGCTCAGCCTGAGGGTTGATATTGTAATAGGTCCAATAATGTTCCTTGGCGGGGTCCAGCTTGCCGAGGTGGTACTCCACGTCACCAGCCAGCTTGAGGAACCCTGGATTGGATTCAAAAACCTGGGGCCAGCGCTTGTCGATATAATCCACAATCTGAAAAGCCTGATCGTACAATCCGAGATTCTTCAGGGACTCGGCCAAACGAAAGGCCGCCAAACGCGCCAGGCGTTCCTGCTCGGGGTAGCGCTCGATGAAATCCTGAAAACGGTCCGCCGCCTCCTGCCAATCCTGCTGCCGGTAGTAATGCTCTCCCCAATAGTATTCCACGGCGGGAACGCTTTCGTTGTCCGGATACTGGGATTGGAGCAAATCAAAATAGGCCCGGGCCTCGGGGAGGTTGCCGACGCGCAGATTGATCAACCCCAGATTCAGCAATGCCTGAGGGATATTCGGCGAATCCGTATCCGCGTTCATGGCCTCTTTGTAGAGACTCGTAATTTCGTCAAAATGCGCTTCCGGTGCGTCCTTGTACAATGTCATGAGCACGCCGCCCAGACTGTATGTCGCCTCCAGACGCATCTCAGACGTCAGTTCCGGGGCGGCCAAGATACTTTCCAGTTCGTCCCTGGCTTCACGCAGTTTCCCTGCCGCCACGTGCGACTGGGCCTTAAGCAATTGCAGTTGCAACGCCTCCAGACGCTGTGCCTGCTCCGGTGGCAACCCACTGTCCTGAGCCACGCTGCGGGCCTGGGCGTTTTCCGCCTCAATGGTGTCAATGGATTGCTGGACGGCTTCGTCGTCCACCCGGACGCCTTCCTGCTGCGGTTCGGCATCCGAAGCCGCATCCGCAACGGCCTCCTCCTGCACAGGTGCTTCTTCAGACACCTGTTGCGGGGTGTCCTCCTCCCCCTGGTCATAGGCTTGCTGCGCCTCGCGCATGGCCTGCGCCGCCTCTTGCTCCAAAGACGAAGAAGGCGGCTCCGAAGCCGCCACTGTCGCGGAATCCTCCTCCGTCCGGGTCATGCCGTCAGCCGGGGAAACGCCCGTCCCTTGCTCCACGCCCGGCTGGTCCGATTCGGAAGGCGGCACCTCAATACCCGTCGGAGGCAACACATCCCGGGGCGGCGCCGGTTCCGCGACCGTATTCACGGCCTTGAATCGGGCCGACCCGGTATCCATATCCACGGATCCCACCTCGCTGGGAGAAACACGCACCTCGTTGTCCAATCCGGAAACCGGCACGCGCACGGCGTAGGGTACGGAAAAAAGGGAATTCCCATTCGTTCGGGGAGAGGCAAGAGCGCGATCCGGTGGAACACCGACTGGATTCCGGCCTTGTTGCCCGGCAGGGACTTCCCCGCCCTCAGCAGGCAAGTCCGTTTCCTGAACTTGCGGGATGTCGGCAGAGACCGGACCCTGTTCAGGAACCGCGACTGTTGGCGTATCCGGGTTCGGAGCCGGATTCGGCTCGTCCGGAACGGGTACGGCGGTCTCCTGCGTTCCTGCCTCCTGCTCCTGGGGCGCGGTCCAGCGTGCTCCTGTGGGATCGCGGAAAAATTGTACCTGTAGGCTATTTTGCCCTGGAACGGGCGTAAAGATGTATCCAAAACCATTGGTGTTCAATTCCACCAGCGCACCTTCCGCAACAGGGGAAACTGTCCCGATCAGCCGCGCCCCGGTAAAGGGACCGGTTGTCTCAAGAACGTCCCCCTCCGGCAGGCGAACCAGAACACTTCGCGCACCATTTCGCCGTACGGATGCCTCCTGCGGTGATCCGGCAAGCTCAAACGTGAGTACGTCCGTGTCGGCCCGGGTACGGAAGGCCACGGAAGCAGCGTCGGCCTCGCCTCCCCACACCAGCATCCAGGCAAAAGCCAAAATCCAGGCAAGGGCCGACAACGCCGGTCCGGGCAATGGTCGCACAAGCGGTGGAAATTGTTTCACGTCCACACCCCGCCTTCTTGCAAAACCCGTGCAAGGCCGGAAGTGCCGCTCGATCACCCTTCGAGCAGCTTGCGCTTTTTCATTTTCTCAATCAGCGTCGTACGCTTGATGCCGAGCAATTCTGCGGCCTGATTCTTCACCCCGCCCACTTGCTCCAACGCTTCAAGGATCAAACGGTCCTCCATCTGCTCCAGGAAATCCTTCAGCGCAAAATCCTTTTCCTTCATGTCCCGCAGGCGCGGCCAACGGAACCCTGCGGGAATCGATGCTGCCGGTACCGGGCGGGCTACAGGCTCTTCACCCACTTCCCGGAGGATTTTGCCGGGCAGATCCTCCAAGCCCACGCTGGTGCCGTCACACAGAATGGAAAGCCGCTCCATGAAATTTTCCAGCTCGCGAACGTTGCCGGGCCAGGAGTAAGCCAGGAGCATATTTTCGGCCTCAGGGGAAAGCCGCAACTCGCCACGATCCTTATCCTTGCAAAAGCGCTGGAGAAAATGCTTGGCCAGCAGCAATACATCCTCGCCGCGTTCCCGCAGGGCCGGAAGCTGCAAAGGGATGACGTTCAAGCGATAGAACAGATCTTCGCGAAAACGTCCCTCAGCCACTTCCCGCTCCAGTTCCCGGTTGGTGGCCGCCACGACCCGCACATCCACCTTTTTGACGGCCGTGCCGCCAACGCGCTCGATCTCCTTTTCCTGAAGAACACGCAATATCTTGACTTGCAGGGAAAAATCCATTTCCCCGATTTCGTCCAAAAAGATGGTTCCCCCGTCCGCCAGTTCAAACCGGCCGGACCGAGAACGAATGGCATGGGTAAACGCCCCCTTTTCGTGCCCGAATAACTCCGACTCCAACAATTCTTTCGGAATCGCACCGCAGTTGATGGGAACAAAAGGTTGATCCCGCCGCCTACTATTGTGGTGCAGAGCGCGTACGAGCAATTCCTTACCCGTGCCGGATTCGCCTGTGACAAGGACAGTGGAATCCGTGGGAGCCACCTTGCCCAGCACCTGAAAGACCTCCTGCAATGCAGGGCTTTCGCCTATGATTCCATCGATATTGAGCACTTTGATTCCTCCGGAAAACAACAGGACAAGCGGTCGCCTCCGCTCCAACATACCCACCGGAAAGGCGGCGAACCCGCTTGAACTCTATACTCCCACCTCACTGTCAATAGAATGACACAAAGTCAATCCCTTTTCTAAAAAAAGACCAAAAAAAAGGGCCGAAGCCCTTTTTTCTGCGGGAAAACCGCTGCTATTCCCAGTCGCAGCTCCAGCCAGCATACGCCGAAGCAGGACGAACCGTGATCATAAAGTGGCCCGGGCCTACCCGGATTTTGGAAAACATGCCCACAGTCTCCCGTGCCACATATTTCCCGCTCGGCTTATCCACGATATCCACATGGTACGTCTGCTTGCCCTTTTTATACGGATCACGAAAGTGCAGCCCCACACTGCGGGTGGTGGTCAATTCCCATACGGAATAGTCTTTGCCCGGCTCCACGGATCCATGGGCGTCTCCCCACTTGGCGCTCATATTGCCCCCGGTTTTCCAGGCCCGATCCACCAATCCCGGAACCTGGGTTCCAGCCCCGGCCGTGGCGGATCCTCCGCCCCCGGAGACCGTTCCCGGTTGTTCCCGGCCAGGCTGCCACGCGCCACCCTGTTGTGCGGCACACCCCCCACCGGATCCATTGGTAAACACAAAACTGTCCAGCGCCATGCGAACCTGGGAAACCAACGCCGCACGATCCTCCACATACAACGCCTGCAGGACGTATGTCCGCCCACTGTTCACCATGCCCGCCACCACGGAATGGAATCGTGCTCCATTGGCCATACCGGTGTATTCCCGGACCAATGCCGGTACACCGGTCACCGTTGTGGCCTGTTGCTTCAATCGGGACTGAAATGGTAGCCCACGCGACAGCATTTCGGTTTCCCACTCCTGAAGCAACCGCTCCAGGGGCAGCACTTCCCCTTGGGAAGCATACAATTCCACAAACGCATCCTGTGTAGGCGCAATGCACTGCTTGACCAAATCATCCCCCAGGCCGGACCGTTCGTCGGTCCACCCCGGCGGACATTGCATACTCCACGATGCGGCCATGACGGGCAATGCCCACACACACGACAATAACGTAACGATTACGGCCATACGCTTCATGAATCCCCCTCCATATATGGCGTGTTTTGTTTGGTATCGTTGTTACACTTATTTCCGTGTTACGGCAATGCATGGACATGAAAAAGCCGCCTCTCATTCAGAAAGGCGGCTAATGCGTCTGTCAAAAAACAGCATCCCGAGGTCGGACCGTCTCGACGGTCAGTTGCACTTCGGTAGCCATTTTATGGCCGGAATACTCACGTCAGGCGCTTGGCAATCGCCTTGGCCGGAATCAGTCCCGTTGCTGCGGCGGAAACGATATTTCCGGCAACCCCCGGACCGTCACCCGCCACAAACAACCCCTGCACGCCGGTTTCCAACTGGGAATCCGTGTCCACCTGCGTGGCAAAGAATTTGATTTCCGGGGCATAGAGCAAGGTCTCGTCGTTGGAAACGCCCGGCACCACTTCATTGAGTTTTTCCAAACCATCCACAAGGTTGGTCAGAATACGCTCCGGAAGGGCCATGGCGATATCGCCACAGACCACATTACGCAGCGTGGGTTCGATGGAACTGTTGCGAATGCGGTTCCAAGTAGAACGGCGCCCCCGCTTGAGGTCTCCGAAACGCTGCAAAATAGGCTTGCCCCCACCGATGAGCGTGGCCAGTCGGCCGATGGACTCCCCATAGGACTGATTGTCCGTCACGGGATCATCCAGCACCACCTTGGAGAGGAAGGCAAAGTTGGTGTTGTCGGACTTGCGCCCCGTGTAGGCATGGCCGTTGACGCAGACAAAATCCTGATAATTTTCCAACGCTACGAACCCACCCTGGTTGGTGCAGAACGTGCGGGTCTGATCATCATATTTGGCCGTGCGGATGAAGAATGTGGGATCATAAATAATACCGCAAAGATCTTCCATGATTTCGCGGGACACCTCCACGCGAACCCCTACCTCGATGCCTCGCTGGGAAACGCCGAGTTCCAATTCATGGGCCACCTTGGCCATCCATTCGGCCCCGACACGGCCAGGAGCCAGAATAACGGAACGAGCCGAATACTCCCCACGGTTGGTGCGCACACCGCAGACCGCGCCATCTTCCACCAGCACGTCGCGCACGTCCTCAGACGTATGGAAAACCACACCCTGCTCCTTGATGTGCTCCGCCATCCCCGCGATGTGTCCGGGCAGATTGTCGCTGCCCAAATGCTTTTGCTTGATGAGCAGCAAATCTATGCCGTGCTTTTTCGATTCACGCCGAATGGCCTTGGCCGCTTCCATGTCCGTGGGATACACGTCCGCATCCATGCCGAAACGGTTGAAAATGGACTCCGTCTCGTCGATGAGCTTCTTGGCCTCGGAAACAGGCATGAACTGGGTCAGGTCTGTCTTTCCCAATTTATGAATATAATTCAATTTTCCATCGGAAAACAACCCTGCACCGCCCACCCCGCAAAGGATATTGCAGGGGCGGCACTTGATGCACCCGTTTTCACCGGCAATGGGGCAGACCCGATTCAGACTGCGCTTGCCCTTCTCCACCACGAGCACGTCCAGCCCGGTATGCTCTCCAAGCCAATACGCGGCGAACAGTCCGGCCGGACCGCCCCCCACGATGATCACATCAAAGTCCGTCTTTGCGGAAGTATTCGGAACCATACTTTTCTCCTGACAGAAAAAGACCCCGTACCCATTGGCCGGGGCTAAACACACTTTTTTGCCCGCAAGAGGGCTTAATAGCGTTTATCAGAATTCCTGGACAAAGGGAATCCCTTTCCGGCACGCGCAAGAGCGCACGCAACATGTCGGAATCGCTGCATAAGCGTTGCAAAAAAGAAGAAATGATTTTTGAAAAACAGAGAAGAAGTCAGACCGTACGGTTGACCAACAGACCGGTGGTTTCGTCCCAGGCACGGACCATGGCGGCATTGGCGGCAAATGCGTTTTGCGAACGGATCAAATCCACGGTCTCCCGCGCCACATCCACATTGGAGCCGGAACGGGGCGCGGCAGCCCTGCCCGCATCAACGGGGCGTTGTTCCGCAATGGGCGGGCCAAGCGTGGTATCCACA